>JAKDNE010000298.1 GCA_030451965.1 Brachybacterium sp.
CCGCTGACTCCGCTGACTCCGCTGACTCCGCTGACTCCGCTGACTCCGCTGACTCGGCCGACTCCGCCGCCCCGCAGCGTCAGCAGGTGCTGGTCGGGTACGGTCCCGTACTGCCCGGCACCGGACGACCCCGCCGTCGGCCGCGGTCCTTCGAGACCGTCCCCTACGTCGGCCGCGACCAGGAGGAGGCCGCCCGACAGACTCCGAAGGCCATGCCGCCGGTGCGTCGCCACGCTCGTGACCTGGGCGTGGACCTCGCCGCGGTGCACGGATCGGGACCCGGCGGGAGGATCCTCCGCGCCGACATCGATGCCCGCGCGCAGGATGGGACCAGCACGCCCGGTGGTGCCGTCGCGCAGGGCGGTGCCGGGAGCAGCCGCGGGCGGGCCTCCACCCGACAGCCCGTCACGGGCCTGCGCCGCGAGACCGCTCGGGCCATGGCCGACTCGGCCTTCACGGCCCCGCACGCCTCGGTCCACACCACCATCGACGTCACAGACACCCTCGAACGCCTGCGCCGCACCGACCGGGACGGACGCAAGACGTCCTTCCTCGCCGCGGTGTGCCGGGCGATCGTCCCGGCCGCCGATCGGACCCCGTCGGCCAACGCCAGATTCGACGCCGAGGCCGGGGAGATCGAGCTGTTCGAGCAGGTCTCCCTCGGCGTGGCCGTCGCCACCGAGCGCGGACTGGTGGTCGCCACCGTCCCCGGCGCGGACGCCTCCGACGGGGCGACCCTCACCGAGCGGATCGCCGAGCAGGCCACCTCGGCGCGCGAGGGCGCCCTCACCCCCGGGGAGCTGACCGGCTCCACGCTCACCGTCACCAACGTCGGCGTGTTCGGGGTCGAGGGCGGGGTGCCGATCCTCAACCCCGGCCAGAGCACCATCATGGCGATCGGAGCGCTGCGCACCCAGCCCTGGGAGCACCGCGGCGAGATCGCGCTGCGCACCGTCGTCACGCTCACCGTCTCCTTCGACCACCGGGTGCTCGACGGCGCGGAGGCCTCCCGGTTCCTCATGGACGTCGCCGACGTCCTGTCCGACCCCGCGACCCTGCTGACGAGGTAGCCCATGGATGTACTGCGCACAGCCATTGCCGCGGACGGCGCCGCCGCCGACCGTGCTGAGTCGATGGAGGCCCTGGTCACGGAGCTGCGGAGCCGTCTCGCCGTCACGGCCGAAGGCGGCTCCGCCTCCTCCCGGGAGAAGCACCGCGCGCGCGGCAAGCTGCTCGCCCGCGAACGCATCGACCGCCTGCTCGATCCGGGCACGCCCTTCCTGGAGATCGCACCGCTGGCGGCGGAGGGGATGTACGACGGGGCCGCCCCGGGCGCCGGGGTGGTCGCCGGGGTCGGGATGATCCAGGGCCGGCACTGCCTGGTCCTCGCCAACGACGCCACCGTCAAGGGCGGCACCTACTTCCCGATGACGGTGAAGAAGCACCTGCGTGCCCAGGAGATCGCGCAGGAGAACCGCCTGCCCTGCGTGTACCTGGTCGACTCCGGCGGCGCATTCCTGCCGATGCAGGACGAGGTGTTCCCCGACCGTGACCATTTCGGCCGGATCTTCTTCCACCAGGCCCGGATGAGCGCCGCGGGCATCGCGCAGATCTCCGCCGTGATGGGCTCGTCCACCGCGGGCGGCGCCTACGTCCCGGCGATGAGCGACCAGACCGTCATCGTCCGCGACCAGGGCACGATCTTCCTGGGCGGACCACCACTGGTGAAGGCCGCCACCGGCGAGGAGGTCAGCGCCGAGGACCTCGGCGGCGGAAAGATGCACACCGAGGTCTCCGGCGTCGCCGACCACCTCGCCGAGGACGACGAGCACGCCCTGTCGATCCTCCGCGACATCGTCGACACCCTCCCGGCACCCGCGCCCGTGCTGCCCCGCCACCAGCCGCGTGAGCCCGCCGTGGACCCGGCGACCATGGGCGATGCCGTGCCGGCGGACCTCTCCACCCCCTACGACGTGCACGAGGTGATCGCCCGGGTCGTCGACGCCGGTGAGTTCTCCGAGTTCAAGCCCACCTACGGCACCACCCTGGTCACCGGCTTCGCCCGGATCCACGGCCACCCGGTCGGCATCGTCGCCAACAACGGGGTGCTGTTCAGCGAGTCCGCGCTCAAGGGCGCCCACTTCGTCGAGCTCTGCGACCAGCGCGAGATCCCGCTGGTGTTCCTGCAGAACATCGCCGGATTCATGGTGGGGGCCGAGTACGAGCGCGGCGGCATCGCCAAGGACGGCGCGAAGATGGTCACCGCCGTCGCCTGCGCCCGGGTCCCGAAGCTCACCGTCGTCATCGGCGGCTCCTTCGGCGCCGGCACCTACTCGATGTGCGGCCGCGCCTACTCGCCGCGATTCCTGTGGCTGTGGCCGAACGCCCGGGTGTCCGTGATGGGCGGCGCCCAGGCCGCCGCCGTGCTCGCCACCGTCAAGCGTGACCGGATCGAGGCGGGCGGCGGCACCTGGAGCGCGGACGAGGAGTCCGAGTTCACGCGCCCGATCATCGAGGAGTACGAGACCCAGGGCAGCCCCTACTACTCCACCGCCCGGCTCTGGGACGACGGGGTCATCGACCCCGCCGAGACCCGCACCGTGCTGGGCCTGGCCCTGGACGTCGTCTCCCGCGCCCCGCTGGCCGAGCCCAGCCACGGCGTCTTCCGGATGTGAGGCCCCGATGAGTGAAGAGAGCCGGATGAACGATGAGCTGCACAGGAGCGAGGGGCCGCAGATGGGCGAGGGGCCGCAGAGGATCGACAGCGTCCTGATCGCCAACCGCGGCGAGATCGCGATGCGGATCCTCCGCACTCTCCGCGACCTCGGCCTGACCGGGATCGCCGTGCACACCGACGAGGACGCCGACGCCGCGCACGTGGCCGCCGCCGACCGGGCCGTGCGGATCGGCTCCTACCTCGACGGCGCCGAGATCATCGCCGCCGCCCGCGCCACCGGTTCCCACGCCGTCCACCCCGGCTACGGCTTCCTCGCCGAGCGCGCCGACTTCGCCCGCGCCTGCAGCGAGGCCCAGCTGGTGTTCATCGGCCCGTCGGCCGCGGCGATCGAGACCATGGGCGACAAGATCTCTGCCCGGGCCGCGGTCACCGCCCGCGACGTGCCCGTCGTGCCGGGGCTGGCCGAGCCCGGGCTCGATGACGCCGCACTGATCGCGGGCGCCGCAAAGATCGGCTACCCGGTGCTGGTCAAGCCCGCCGCCGGCGGGGGCGGCAAGGGGATGCACGAGGTCTTCGCGGCCGAGGAGCTGCCCGGCGCGCTCGCCGCCGCCCGGCGGGAGGCCGCCGGGGCTTTCGGCGACGACACCCTCTTCCTCGAGCGCCTGATCACCGCGCCGCGCCATATCGAGGTGCAGGTCCTCGCCGACAGCCACGGGAACGTGATCCACCTGGGGGAGCGCGAGTGCTCCCTCCAGCGCCGCCACCAGAAGGTGATCGAGGAGGCGCCCAGCCCCTCTCTCACCCCCGCGCAGCGCGAACGCTTCGGGCAGGCCGCGGTCGCCGCCGCCCGCGCCGTGGACTACATCGGCGCCGGCACCGTCGAGTTCATCATCGACGGCACCGCCCCCGACGCCCCGTACTTCCTCGAGATGAACACCCGCCTGCAGGTCGAGCACGCGGTCACCGAGGCGATCACCGGGATCGACCTGGTCGCCGAGCAGATCAGGATCGCCGACGGACGGCCGCTCTCGCTCACGCAGGACGAGGTGCGTCTGGAGGGCCACGCGATCGAGGCCCGCGTCTACGCCGAGGACGCCTCCGCCGGATTCCTGCCCACCGGCGGGACCGTGCTGGCCCTCGCCCTGCCGGACCATGTGCGGGTGGACCACGCCCTGACCGTGGGCACCACCGTCTCCAGCAGCTACGACCCGATGCTCGCGAAGGTGATCGCCCACGCCCCCACCCGCACCCAGGCGCTCGCCGCCCTGGACCGCGCCCTGGGCGCCACCCACGTGCTCGGCG
>JAKDNE010000299.1 GCA_030451965.1 Brachybacterium sp.
GGTGACGGCCAGCTCGCCACGCTGCACGGCGCCGGTGCTCACGGTGGTCAGGGCAGGGGAGAGGTGAGCGGAGAGCTCGCTGTCGTCGTAGCCGGAGAGCGAGAGGTCCTCGGGCACGCGCACGCCCCGGCTGCGAGCGAGGGAGAGGCCGGCGATGGCCATCATGTCGTTGGCGAACAGGATCGCGGTGGGCGGCTGGGGCAGGTCCAGCAGCTGTGCGGTGGCGTCCCGTCCGGAGGAGGCGGTGAAGTCGCCCTCGATGACGAGGGAGTCGTCCAAGCCTCGCTCGCGCATGGCGGCGCTGAAGGCCTCCTGGCGGATGCGGCCGTGGATGTAGTGGGCGGGGCCGGCGACGTGCGCGATCCGGGTGTGCCCGGCCTCGGCCATCAGCGCCACCAGCTCGGTGACGGCGGGGGAGTCGTCGGAGAAGACGGTGGGCAGCCCGGCGGTCTCGCCGCGGGTGGGCTCGTGGGCGCTGAGCACCACGGCGGGCAGGCCCAGACGCTGCACGAGTGCGAAGCGGGGGTCGTCGATCTCGACGTCGAGCAGGATCACGCCGTCGGCGCGACCGGCGGCGAGACGCTCGTAGACCAGGTGCTCGGCCTCGGCGGTGGTGACGGCATGGAGCATGAGCCCCATGTCGTGCTCGGCCAGCACCCGTTCGCAGCCGGAGAGGAACTTGGAGAAGAAGGCATCGGTGGCCAGCACCTCGGGGTCTCGGGCCATGACCAGCCCGATCGCGCCGGTGCGGGAGGTGGCCAGCGCCCTTGCGCGGTGGCTGGCGGTCCAGTTCAGCTCGGCGGCCGCGGAGAAGATGCGGCGGCGCGTCTCCTCGGAGACCGGACGCTTGCCGGAATAGGCCAGGGAGACGGTGCCCTTGGAGACGCCGGCGTGGCGGGCGACGTCGCCGATGGTCGCTCTGCTGGGTGCGTTCACCCTGGCCCCCTCGTCGTCTCCGGCCCGGTGGATGCGCACACTCTTGCGCAAACCGGTTTGATGAGACACTATCAAACCGGTTTGATCCGTGATGTGTCAAGCCCTCCGGATCCACCGACGGATCACGGATGCGCATCGTTCCTCACCGTGGAGGCCACCGTGCTGACCCGACGTACCCTGCTCCGCTCCACCATCCTCACGGCGGCCGCCGCCCCGGCCGCGACCGCCCTCGCCGCACCCGCGCCCCAGCGAGGCAGGGACGGCAGGAGGCGCTTGACGAACCTCGACCACCTGCGATTCCTGCTCGCCGAGGTGCCGTTGCCTGCGATCGAGGGGCATTCCCGGTTCGACGCCTCGAGCCCCACCGGCCTCGCGCCGTGGACCTACGCCGACCGCGTCACGGACGGCACCTTCACCCGCGTGGGCGGCGGCGACCTCGACCCCGCTACCGGGCACTGGAGCCAGGGCGCCTTCAACGCCGACGACATCTCCCGCGCCGCGATCGTCTTCCTGCGCGCCCACGCCGCCTTCGAAGAGCAGTCGGACCGCGCCACCGCCCGCGATCTGCTGCGCACCCTGACCTATCTCCAGGTGGATGCGGGCGAACAGGCCGGCAACGTGGTGCTGTGGCAGCAGAGCGACGGCACCCTGAACCGCAGCGCGATCCCCGTCGAGCTGCCGGACCCCTCCGATTCCGACGAGTCCTACTGGCTGGCCCGCACCGTCTGGGCGCTCGGTGAGGGGATCGCCGGCTTCGCGGAGACCGCCCCGGACTTCACTGCCTTCCTACGTGAGCGGCTCCACCTCGCCCTCGATGCGCTCGAGCGCGCCTCGCTGGGTCGGTACGGCCGGTGGGAGGTGGCTGACGGGATCGACGTCCCCGGCTGGCTCATCGCCGGTGGCGCCGACGCGACCGGGGAGGCCGTGCTGGGCCTGGTCGCCGCGCTGCAGACGTTCCCGGAGGATGCCCGAGTCGCCGAGGCACTGGAACGCTTTACGGAGGGGATCTCGGCGATGGCCTCTGGCGGAGTAGGGGAATGGCCCTTCGGCGCCGTCCTGCCGTGGACCGGGTCGCAGAGCTTCTGGCACGCCTGGGGCGGCCTCGCCCCGGCCGCGCTCGCCGCCGCCGCACCGGTGACCGGCTGTGATCTGGAGGGCGCCGTGTCGGACGCAGGGGTCTTCACCCCGCAGCTGCTCACCTCCGGCGGTCCGCACAACGCCTGGTCCCCGGTTCCGGCCGAGGCGCAGATCGCCTATGGAGTCCAGTGCCGGGTCGAGACCCTGCTGCGCACGGCGGATGCCACCGGCGGTCGCGGCCTGCGCGAGCTCGCCGCGCTCGTCGCCGGCTGGTTCTTCGGTGCGAATCCCGCAGGGGAGCGCGTGTACGACCCGGCCACCGGCGTCACCGTCGACGGCATCGAGCCGGACGGCACCGTGAATCGCAGCTCCGGCGCCGAGTCCACCATCCACGCCCTGCTGACGATGATCGCGCTGGATCGGGAGAAGAGGCTCGCCCGCACGGCGCAGGGCCTCACCTCCACCCCCGAGGTGCACGGGATGCAGTGGATCCCGGCGGAGGAGGCGCAGCTCGGCGGCGGCGCGTCGGTGGTGACGCCCGAGAGCGCGTGGACGGGGGAGTCGAACTGGCACGGCTCGTACGTGCTGGCCGATGACGGCGGCACGGTGCGGTTCGCGCTGGGTGCCGACGCGCGGGCTGCGGTCTCCGCAGGAGGCGCGACCGCGCACCCGCTGCTCCACCGACTCGCCGAGGACGCCGGTATCTCGCACTGGACCGCGATCGACGCCGCGGGAGCCCGGACTGTGCTCGGCTCGCTCGAGCTGGGTGGTGCCGGATCACCGGGCGTGACCGAGTGGGACGGGGTGCTCCGGCCCGTACGGCTCGAGGAGCCGATCCCGGGGGACGCTGTGGCGATCGAGGCCGTCTCCGAGGGGCGGATGGAGCTCGATGAGCTGATGCTGCTGCCGGCAGTGACCACGGCGGAGTTCCCGACGGCGCGCGGGACGACGGTGACGCTGTATGTCGCCTCAGCCGACGCCGAGGCGGCGACCGTGCCGGGTGAGACCGGAGGCGCGTACCGAGCCGATGGGACTCGCGTGGGGCCCGTGAACAGGGGGCGGAGGAGCGTGCCGGAAGGGGCTTTCGCGATCACGCGAGGGTGAGTGGGGCCGCACTTGCTCTTGAGGGGCCGGCGTGCTGGTGCAGCATCGTGATTATGAGGTCACCACGCTCGTGGAGCTCGATCACAGCACGGCCCGGCACCCTGACGGACAGGGTCTGCACGGCGAGGAGAGCTCCAGTGGTGATCCTGAAGGGCCGTTCCGTTCAGCGGCAGATACTCGTTCGGCCAGGGTGATTACCGCAAGGCCTTCCAGCTCGCAACTACTCGAAACACTTTTTTGCGAGTAGTTGCGAGTAGCTTCGGGAAGCAGTGAACCAGGTGAATTCCCTACGAGGGAAGTGACCACACGGCGCGAGGGGATCGCGGGCAGAACGTCCGTCCCGATGGACGGCCCCGCCGGCACGCGGCTCCGAGCTCGCTCGTATCCATCCCGGCTCAGCCCGTCAGGCCCAGCTCCTCGCCCACCAGGCGAGGGAACTCCTCGATCGAGTCCGGCTCGAGGACCTTCACCCCTTCCCCGTCGGGAGCCCCCAGGCGCCACCGGATGATCCCCTCGGCTTCGCCCTTCCATATGATGACCGCGCCTCCGGACCCCGTCGGGATCTTGAGCAACGGGTTCGCCTCGTCGATCTCGATCCGATCAGCGAGCGCGGGATAGGCGTCGATCAGCAGCTGATGGACGCGATCGCGTTCGAGGAGGCGCTCGACACCGTCCATCATGTCTCGTGCAGGGAACAAGGCATCTCCGATCTGTAGAGCCCGCACAGGGGCTGCGCTGTGGGTACGAGGCTTGTGCGCCAGCAATTGTGCACAGGGGGTCCGACACTCGCCAGCGCCGCCGTACGCAATGTGGATACTGCCCTCGGGGGACGTGACGACGCGGCATCCGGCCCCG
>JAKDNE010000300.1 GCA_030451965.1 Brachybacterium sp.
TGGGAGCTGCCGACCACCACGATGGTCTCGCTGGCCTCGACATCGCCGGGCAGCAGCTGCTGGCAGTGCACGTGCGGGAAGGTGCGTTCGGGCTCCCAGGGGCCGTCGCAGCGCTCGGGCAGGTCGGGCCACTGCGATCCCAGCTGCCAGCCGAAGGGGCGCACGACGGGTGGGGCCACGGCCGCGACCTCGTCGGTCGCCAGGCTCGGTCCCTCGGCCACCGGCGGCTGCGCCGCAGTGCGGTGCAGGACCACCCACCATCCGCCCGCAGCGCCCGCCACCAGGGCGAAGCTCAGCGCGATCGCGGTCAGCGCTCGCCAGGGGCGCGCCTCCAGCCAGCGCGAGCGACGCACCGGGGAGTCCACCGCCCGAGTCACCAGCCAGGCCAGCAGCACCGAGCCGGTCAGCACCGCCAGGCCGTCCCCCAGCCCGGCGCGCACCTGCCCGCTGTGGTGCAGCCAGATCACCAGGATCGGCCAGTGCACCAGGTACAGGGCATAGGAGATGTCGCCGACGAACGCGGCAGGGCGCGTGGACAGCACCGAGTCCACACCCCAGCGGGTGCCGGAGTGCCCGGCGACGACCACCGCACCCGCGGCGGCGAGCGGCCAGAGCGCGATCCAGCCGGGGAAGATCGTCGAGACGTCCACCAGGATCCCGCAGGCCAGCAGGGCGACGATGCCCGCCCAACCGGTGAGGGCGCGCAAGGTGCGCAGGCGCGGGGCGGCACCGTCCTCCGGTCGACGGGCCCCGGTGAGCCGATCCAGCATCGGCAGGGCCAGGGCCAGCAGGGACCCGGCGGCGAACTCCCACATCCGGGCCGCGGTGTCGAAGTAGGCGATCTGCTGCTGGGACTGGGTGGAGATGATCGACCAGGTCAGGGAGGCCGCACCGATCACGGAGACCAGCGCGATGAGGGGGCGTCGCACAGATTTCCCCGCGCGGGCCCGATGGGCCACCAGCAGGAACAGCAGCGGCCACACCACGAACGCCTGCCCCTGCACGCTGAGGGACCAGAAGTGCTGCAGCGGTGAGGCGGCGCCGGCGTCGCGGGCGTGGTAGTCGACCTGCAGCAGCACCAGCAGCAGGTTCTCCAGATAGGCGGCCGAGGCCACCGCCTCCTGCATGATCCTCTGCCACATCGAGGAGGGGAGGAAGGCGGCGGTCCCGGCCAGGACCAGCAGGATCGTCACCGCGGACGGGGGCATCAACCGCTTGAAGGTGTGCAGCCAGTAGCGCGGGATCCCCAGCGGCCGGCCGCTCTCGAGGCGGCGCACGAAGGTGCCGGTGAGGAAGAAGGCGGAGAGGAACAGGAAGACGTCCACGCCGCCGGAGACCCGACCGAGCCAGATGTGGTAGACGGCGACCAGCCCCAGAGCCACCGCCCGCAGGCCGTGCAGCTCGCGACGGAAGGCGGGGCGGGAGCGATGCGGCTCGGCAGTCGACGGGCCGGCGTCGGTGCCGTCGACGCGCTCCGGGCTGCGGGAGCGGACCTCCTCGCCGCGCAGACCCCAGGTGCCGGAGACGGCGCCGGAGGTCGACCAGGCGTCCTCCGCCTCGCGTTCGGCATGCAGCTCGATCGGGCCCTGCAGCCAGTCTGCCAGGGACGAGGCTTGCGACGGCAGGCTGCCGGTGAGCCAGGCGGAGAGGTCCGATCCCGCACCGACCGCGGGACGCGGGGGCAGGGGCGCGGCAGGTTCGCCAGCGGGCTCGGACTCGGGCTCAGGAGCGGGTTCCGGTTCCTGGGTCCAGTCCTCGAGCGCGTCGGTGAGCGGCGGGACCGATGGCGGTGCGGGCTGCTCCCATGCCTCGGCCGCGGACGCGGCGCGCCCCTTCTCGCCGAGCGGTCGTGGAGGGCGGCCCCCGGGAGGGCGCGGCGGATCACTGGGCGAACTGATCGTGATCCCCTTCCGCAGAGCAGGTGTCGACGGGCGTCGTGGGCGGCCTGCTCCCCGCGTCCCGGTGCTGCGTGGATCCTAGTGGATCGGGCCGGACGTCCTCACGCGCTCCAGGGGTCCGGGAACGGGGCCGGGCTCGCTCCGGACCACTCGCGCAGGCACTGTGGTGGTGCCGTCGAGCGCGACCCGTCGTGGGACCATGGTGCGGTGACCTCACTGAGCGCCGAGCCCCCCGTCCCCGCCCCGTCCGCCGCGTCCGCGGTGCGAGGAGCGGACTCCGGATTCGAGGTCCTCGCCCGCCACGGGGACAAGGCGCGCGCCGGCGTCATCACCACCGCGCACGGGCAGATCGCCACCCCCGCCTTCGTCCCCGTCGGCACCAAGGCCACGGTCAAAGCCGTGCTGCCGGAGTCGATGAGCGACCTCGGGGCGCAGGCGCTGCTCGCCAACGCCTATCACCTCTACCTCCAGCCCGGCCACGACCTGGTCGACGAGGCCGGCGGGCTGGGCGCCTTCATGAACTGGCCCGGCCCCACCTACACCGACTCCGGCGGCTTCCAGGTGATGAGCCTGGGGGCCGGGTTCAAGAAGGTGCTCTCCAGCGAGTTCTCCGGCGGTCAGAAGGCCCGCACCTCCTCCGGCGAGGACGACGACGTCGCCGAGGGCAAGGAGCGCCTGGCCCACGTCGACGACGACGGCGTCACCTTCCGCTCCTTCATCAACGGCGATGTCCACCGCTTCACCCCCGAGATCTCGATGCAGATCCAGCACGGGCTGGGGGCGGACATCATGTTCGCCTTCGACGAGCTGACCACCCTGATGAACTCCCGCGGCTACCAGGAGCAGGCGCTCGAGCGCACCCGGCTGTGGGCGATCCGCTGCCTGGCCGAGCACGCCCGCCTCACCGCTGAGCGCAGCCACCGCCCCTACCAGCAGCTGTGGGGCGTGATCCAGGGTGCCCAGTACGAGGACCTGCGCCGTCGCGCCGCCCGCGACCTCGGCGGAATGGAGGAGGACGGCTGGTCCTTCGACGGCTTCGGCATCGGCGGTGCGCTGGAGAAGGAGAACCTGGGCACCATCGTCGGCTGGGTCACCGACGAGCTGCCCGAGCGCAGGCCCCGCCACCTGCTCGGCATCAGCGAGGTCGACGACCTGTTCGTCGCGATCGCTGCCGGCGCCGACACCTTCGACTGCGTCTCCCCGTCCCGCGTGGCGCGCAACAGCGCGGTGTATACCCGGACCGGTCGGGTGAACCTCACCGGGGCGAAGTACCGACGCCGGTTCACGCCGATCGACGAGAGCTGCGACTGCTACACCTGCACCCATTTCACCGCGGCCTACGTGCATCATCTGTTCCGGGCCAAGGAGATGCTCTCCTCGACCCTGTGCACGATCCACAACGAGCGCTTCGTGGTGCGCCTGGTGGACCGGATCCGTGACTCCCTGCGCACCGGCGACTTCGACGCCCTGCGGGAGGAGACCACCGGCGCCTACTACGGCGCCCCGCGGTGAGCGGGCTGTGACCCGGTGAGCAGCGAGAGGACGGCCCCCGTCCGCGGCCTCGGGACGGACCGGGTCACGACGCTCGGGGCCGCGGTGGTGCTGCTGGCGCTGGCCGGCATCTGCGCGCTGCTCGGGAGTCACTTCGTGCTCGGCGCCCTGCGCCTGGCCGCCGGTCTCCTGACCGGTCTGGGCCTCGGCGCGGCGCTGCTCGCTGTGCTGGCGGGCCGCGGTGCCCGCCTTGCGCCGCGCCCGCGGGTCCTGGTGGCCGCCGGCACGGCGCTCGCCACCGGGCTGGTCCTCACCGTCCCGGCCGTGCTCGCCACCCGGGTCGACCCGCTGGAGGACCGCGCCGCAGCCAGCCTCGAGACGCTCGGCGAGGGGGACACAGTGCACTCCCTGCCCTCGCCCGACAGCCCCGTGCTGGTGCGCCGCGCCGAGGGCACCGCCGAGGTGCTGCTCGGCAGCGGTGTCCACCGCGTCGACGCCACAGCGCACGACGTGCTCGCCCTCTCCGCCGACGGGCAGCGCCTGGTGCGCGCCACCGGCGCCTCCACCGAGGTGCTC
>JAKDNE010000301.1 GCA_030451965.1 Brachybacterium sp.
TCGACCCGCATCAAGGCCGCCCTGATCGATGACCGGGGCACAGTGCTCGGCACCGGCTCGCACGCCTGGGAGAACCAGCTGGTCGACGACAGCTGGACCTACTCCCTCGACGACGTCCGCACCGGCATCCAGGACTGCTACGCCGCCCTGGTGCGCGACGTGCAGGAACGCCACGGCGTCGAACTCACACGGCTGGCGAGCCTGGGGGTCTCCGCGATGATGCACGGCTACCTCGCCTTCGACGCCGACGGGACGCAGCTGGCCCCCTTCCGCACCTGGCGCAACACGTACACCACCGAGGCCGCCGCCGAGCTCAGCGAGGCACTGGGCGTGAACATCCCGCTGCGCTGGAGCGTCGCCCATCTGCTGCACGCCCTCCGCGGCGGCGAGGCCCATGTGCAGGACCTCGCCCAGCTCACCACGCTGTCCGGCTACGTGCACCGCGAGCTCACCGGGCGCTCCGTGCTCGGGGCGGGCGACGCCAGCGGCATGTTCCCGATCTCCGCCTCCGGCGACGGCTACGACCCCGAGCTGCTGGACCGCTTCGACGCGCTCGACGGGGTGGCCGAACTGCCGTGGCCGCTCATCGATGTGCTGCCCGAGGTCCTGGTGGCCGGGCAGGACGCCGGCACCCTCACCGCCGAGGGCGCGGCCCTGCTGGACCCCTCTGGAGCTCTGCAGCCGGGAGCGCTCACCGCCGCCCCGGAAGGTGATGCGGGCACCGGCATGGTCGCCACCCATGCCATCGCGCCCCGCACCGGCAACGTCTCCGCCGGCACCAGCGCCTTCGCGATGGTGGTGCTGGAGGCGCCGCTGTCCGGCCCGCGCGAGGAGATCGACATGGTCACCACGCCCGCAGGCGATCCGGTGGCGATGATCCACACCAACAACTGCGCTGGGGACCTCGATGCCTGGCTGGGTCTGTTCGGCCGCTTCGCCGAGCTGCTGGGCAGCCCGCTGGAACCCGAGGAGCTGTACGGCCTCCTGTTCGCCGCGGGCGCCGAGGGCGAGGCCGACGCCGGGGGCGTGCTGAGCTTCAACTACCTCTCCGGCGAGCACCAGACCGCCGTGCCCTCGGGCCGGCCGCTGCTGGTGCGCGAGCAGGAGTCGCGCTTCACGCTCGAGAACTTCATGCGTGCCCAGCTCTACGGCGCTTTCGGAGCGCTCGCCGTGGGGATGGAGACGCTGCGAGAGGACGAGGGTGTGCAGCTGGACGTCATGTACGCCCACGGCGGGATCTTCCGCACCGCGGGCGTCGCCCAGCAAGTGCTGGCCGATGCGCTCGCCACCCCGGTCGCCGTCGGCGACTCAGCCGGCGAGGGCGGGGCCTGGGGCATGGCCCTGCTGGCGGCGTTCACCGCGCACGCCCACCACCCCTCCAGCAGCTCCGATGCCTCGCTGCGCACATTCCTGGCCGAGCAGGTCTTCGCCTCCCAGCAGCCCTCGACCCTCCGGCCCGACGAGGCCGGGATGACCGGTCACGCCCGGTGGCTGGCCAGCTACCGCGCCGCCCTGCCCGTCGAGCGCCTGGCCGGCGAGCTGCTCGACTGAACCCTGCGCAGCGCGTCCCGCCCGTCTGCCGCGCATGACCCGCCCCGATCCAGGAGGCCTCCATGACCCTCGTCCTGTCCGAGCTGCCCCCCTCGACCCAGGAGGCGGTCGCCGCGACCCGCGAGCGCGTCGCCGCCCTGCACGCCGAGCTGCCCCGCAACGGGCTCGTGGTCTGGACCGCCGGCAATGTCTCCGAGCGGGTGCCCGCCACCGTGTCCGAGGTGCCGGGCCTGCTGGTCATCAAGCCCTCCGGCGTCTCCTACGACGAGCTCTCCGCCGAGACCATGGTGGTCTGCACCCTGGACGGCGCGAAGATCGTCGACGGCACCGCCGATGAGCTCACCCCCTCCTCGGACACCGCCGCCCACGCCTACGTCTACGCGCACCTGCAAGAGGTGGGCGGCGTGGTCCACACCCATTCGACCTATGCCACCGCCTGGGCCGCGCGGGGGGAGGAGATCCCCTGCGTGCTGACGATGATGGGCGACGAGTTCGGTGGCCCGGTCCCCGTCGGCCCCTTCGCGATCATCGGCGACGACTCGATCGGCCGCGGGATCGTGGAGACCCTCGCCGGGCACCGCAGCCCGGCCGTGCTGATGCAGAACCACGGCCCCTTCACCATCGGGAGGGACGGCCGCGCCGCGGTGAAGGCCGCGGTGATGGTCGAGGAGGTCGCCCGGACCGTGCACGTCTCCCGCCAGCTCGGGGATCCGCTGCCGATCGAGCAGCGGCTCGTCGATTCGCTCTACGACCGCTACCAGAACGTCTACGGCCAGCGCTGACGCCGGCCCACCCCTACTGAAGGACGAGGACACCCCATGCAGAATCCCTTCGAGACCCGCGAGCTCTGGTTCCTGACCGGCAGCCAGGGCCTGTACGGCCCCGAGACGCTCGACCAGGTCGCCGCGCAGTCCCGCGTGATCGCCGAGACGCTCGACGCCGCCGGTGACATCCCGGTGAGGATCGTCTGGAAGCCGGTGCTCACCGACCGTGACGCGATCCGCGAGACCGCGCTGGCGGCGAACGCGGACCCGGCCTGCGTGGGGGTCATCGCGTGGATGCACACCTTCTCGCCGGCGAAGATGTGGATCCAGGGCCTGGATGCGCTGCGCACCCCGCTGCTGCACCTGCACACCCAGGCGAACGTCGAGCTGCCCTGGGCCACCATCGACATGGACTTCATGAACCTGAACCAGGCCGCCCACGGCGACCGGGAGTTCGGGTACATCGCCACCCGCCTCGGCGTGGACCGCAAGACGGTCGTGGGCCATGCGAGCGATACGGGCGTGCAGGCGAAGATCGGGCGCTGGGCCCGTGCGGCGACCGGCTGGGCGGAGATGCATTCGCTGAAGCTCGCCCGCTTCGGCGACAACATGCGGGGCGTCGCCGTGACCGAGGGCGACAAGACCGAGGCCGAGCTGCGGCTCGGCGTCTCGGTGAACACCTGGGGCGTGAACGACCTGGTCACAGTGGTGGATGCGGTCGACGACCGAGATGTCGATGCGCTGGTGACGGAGTACGAGGAGCTGTACGAGGTGGTTCCCGAGCTGCGCCGGGGCGGGCAGCGGCACGAGTCGCTGCGCTACGGCGCCCGCCAGGAGATCGGCCTGCGCACCTTCCTCGACGAGGGAGGCTTCGGCGCCTTCACCACGAACTTCGAGGACCTCGGCGGGCTGCGTCAGCTGCCGGGGCTCGCGGTGCAGCGTCTGATGGCCGACGGCTACGGCTTCGGTGCGGAGGGTGATTGGAAGACCGCGATCCTGGTGCGGGTCGCCGCGGTGATGGGTCACGGCCTGCCCGGCGGCGCCTCTCTCATGGAGGACTACACCTACGACCTCACGCCCGGCCGCGAGCAGATCCTCGGCGCTCACATGCTCGAGGTCTCCCCCTCGCTGACCACCGCGAAGGCTTCGCTCGAGATCCACCCGCTGGGCATCGGCGACCGCGAGGACCCGGTGCGGCTGAAGTTCACGGCCGACGCCGGACCCGCCGTGGTGGTGGCCCTCTCCGACATGCGCGAGCGCTTCCGCCTGGTCGCCAACGTGGTCGAGGTGGTCGAGCCCGCGCACGACCTGCCGAAGCTGCCGGTGGCCTGCGCCGTGTGGGAGCCTGCTCCCGACTTCGCGACCTCCGCCGAGTGCTGGCTGACCGCGGGCGCCGCCCATCACACGGTGATGACCAGCGCCGTGGGCCTGGAGGTCTGGGAGGACCTGGCGACCATCGGTGATCTCGAGCTCGCGGTCATCGACCAGGACACCACGGTGCGCTCCTTCGCCCAGGACCTGCGCACCAACCAGGTCTTCCACCGCCTCGCCCAGGGCTTCTGAGCCCGGGTCCCCGAGCCCCTGAGCTCCTGAGCCCGCTCGGCAGGAAATGTCCCGGGACGACTCATCCGGCGCCCCGCATCGGT
>JAKDNE010000302.1 GCA_030451965.1 Brachybacterium sp.
GGAGACCCGAACGGATCACGAGGATCCGGATGTGCTACCGCATGGCGGCAGCCGGGTAGCCGGGCAGCCTGGCATGGCGGGCCGTCCGGGGCCGGGGTGCTGACCCTGCGGAGAGGACCGGGTCTGGGCAGCGGGCGATACGTCGCGTAGCATCACGGGACGTGAACGTTCACGGCCTGATGTGCCGCCCTGCCGCCTGGCACCGGCACACAGCACTCGACGACGAGGAAGGGCGACGTACCAGTGATGAAGCCACGTCCCACCCGGCGCACCGCGTTGGCAGGAACCGGAGTGGGAATGCTGGCAGGCCTCGCAGCCTGCGCACCTCCCAATCCCGGCGACGTCAACGCCGAAGTCGCCATCCCGCCCAGCGACGGTCCGGTGACCCTCAGCTACTGGGCCTGGTTGAAAGACCTGCAGAAGGTCGCCGACATCTTCAACCAGAAGCAGGACCGGATCAAGGTCGAGACCACCTGGATCCCCGGCGGCAAAGACGGCGGCTACGCCAAGATCCTCTCCGCGGTCTCCGCCGGTGGCGGCCCCGACATCGCCCAGGTGGAGCTGCGGCAGGTCCCTGAGTTCGCCCTCGCCGGTGCCCTGACCGAGCTCGGTCGCTACGGCTTCGACGAGCAGGTCGACGCCTTCGACCCCGGCGCCCTCAGTCAGGTGAAGGTCGGCGAGTCCTACTGGGCGGTCCCGCAGGACACCGGCCCCGTCGCCACCTTCTACAACCGCGAGGTGCTCGAAGGGGAGCTCGGGCTGCAGCCCCCGGCCACATGGGAGGAGTTCCGGGAGACTGCCGAAATCGTCTCCGAGGCCGGCAGGAACCTCATCACTCTTGACCCGTCGGACGGTTCGTACCTCATCTCCTGGATCATGCAGTCCGGCGCCGTGTGGTTCCGGACCGAGGGGGACACATGGGTGGTCGACATGACCGGCGCCGCCTCGATGCGGGTGGCTGAGTTCTGGGACGAGATCCTGGACGCGAAGATCATCGGGACGGGATACGGCGCGTTCTCGACGCCGTGGATGGCTGCCGCCGGCGAGGGGGAAGTGCTCGCCACCATCAGTGGCTCCTGGGGTGATGCGCTCGTGAAGTCGGTGCCCGACGCGGAGGGAAAATGGGCCGCGGCCCCGATGCCCACGTGGGCCGATGGGAGCGGCTACGCCTCCGGCGCTCACGGCGGCTCGGCCGCCGCGGTGCTCTCCAACGCCCAGCATCCCGCGGAGGCGCTGGAGTTCCTCAATTGGATGTGCACGGATCCCGACGGGATCGACGCGATGATCGAATTCTCCGGCATCGGCTGGTCGCCGTCCAAGGACTACATCGGCAAGACGCGACAGCAGCCCTCGGAGTTCTTCTCGGGGCAGAACTACAACGAAGAGGTCATCCTGCCGATGGCCGAGGGGCAGAACCTCGAGTGGACCTGGGCCCCGCTCATGCAGCGTGTTCAGGCCATGATCGGCGACGGGATGAGCGCTGCGGTCACAGGTGATGTCCCCTTGGTGGACATGTTCCCGCAGACCCAGGCGAAGATCGTCAAGATCATGCGGGACATGGGACTGGACGCGGAGGAGGCACGATGAGGTCCAAGACAGCTCCCTGGGTGCTGCTGGCACCGTTCCTGGTCGTCTTCCTCGGCACCATGATCGTGCCGATCATCATGGCGATCGGGTACTCGTTCAGCTCCGTCGAGCGCCACGGCCTGCTCGGCGAGAACGGCATCACCAACAGCTTCGCGGGGTTCGAGAACTACCTCAAGGCCCTGTCGAACGCGAACTTCGTGGAGTCGATCGGACGCATGGTCCTGTTCGGCGTCGTCCAGGTGACCGTGATGATCGTGGCCGCGGTGATCCTGGCCCTGCTGCTGGAGAGCGCGAGCGCCAAGTGGCCCGGGTTCTTCCGCGCCAGCTACTTCCTGCCCTACGGGATCCCCGGCGTGATCGCCACGATCCTGTGGTCGTTCCTGTACATCCCCGGGCTGAGCCCGATCGTGGACGTGCTGGAGCTGGTGGGCCTGCCGATCGACTTCCTGGGCCCGAACATGGTGCTGTGGTCGATCGCGAACATCGTGACCTGGACCTACACCGGCTACAACATGCTCATCATCATCGCCCAGCTCAAGGCGATCCCCGGCGAGCTCTACGAGGCCGCGAAGATCGACGGGGCCGGCTCGATCCGGGTGGCCACCTCGATCCAGCTGCCGCTGATCCGCCCGGCCGTGATGCTCACGGTGATCTTCTCGATCATCGGCACCCTGCAGCTCTTCGCGGAGCCGCGGCTGATGCAGAAGATGAGTGCCGGGATCACCTCGGAGTACACCCCGAACATGTCCGCCTATGCCTTCGCGTTCCAGTACAACGACATCGGCATGGCGGCCGCCCAGGCCGTGATCATCGCGGTCTCCGCCTTCCTCCTCTCGGCGGTCGCGCTGGGAGTCTCCTCCTGGATGGAGAAGCGCCGATGAGCACCTCGCACCACACCCCCGACACCACTACGCCCACCGGGCGTCGCAAGGCCACGAAGGCTGCGAAGTCCACGAAGGCCACGACGAAGGCTGCGCAGGAGCGCCGGACCGGCGCGCGTGACGCAGGGCGGAAGCCGACGACCACCATCCTGGTCACCGCGATCCTCGTACTCATCGCGCTGTACTTCCTGGTCCCCGTCTACTGGGTGCTCATCAATGCCACCAAGTCCACCGAGGACCTCTTCAGCACCAACGGCTTCTGGTTCGGCGAGAGCTTCCAGCTGTGGGAGAACCTCAAGGCCGTGCTCAGCGCCAACGGCGGGATCTTCCCGCGCTGGGGGCTGAACTCCATCCTGTACGCGGGCCTGGGCTCCGTGCTCGCCACCTACTTCGCGACCGCTGCGGGGTATGCCCTGGCCAAGTACCGCTTCCCGGGCAGGCGCTTCATCTATGTGCTGGTCCTCGGCGGGGTGCTGGTGCCCGGCACCGCCGTCGCACTGCCGCTGTTCTTCCTGTTCAGCTCGATCGGGATCACCAACACCTACTGGTCGGTGCTGATCCCCTCGCTGGTGAGCCCCTTCGGTCTGTTCCTGGCCTCGATCTACGCGAGCGCCGCGGTCCCCGATGAGCTGCTCGAGGCCGGCCGGATCGACGGGGTGGGGGAGCTGGGGCTGTTCCACCGCCTCGCGCTGCCGCAGCTGACCCCCGCGATCGTGACCATCCTGCTGTTCCAGTTCGTCGCGATCTGGAACAACTACATGCTCCCGCTGGTCATGCTGGCCGACGAGAAGCTCTATCCGATTACCCTGGGCCTGGACAACTGGCGGGCCCAGACCGACCGGCTGCCGGAGTTCTATCAGCTCACCACCGGCGGCGCGCTGCTGTCGGTGATCCCGCTGGCGATCCTCATCCTGGTCCTGCAGCGCTTCTGGCGCGGCGGGCTGACGGAGGGGTCGGTCAAGGGGTGATCGCCCCGCGCCCGCCACAGAGTGCGAGAGGAGCATGACGATGGAGGTCGGCCGTCCCCGCGCCCCGCGGCGCCGCTCGGCGGCTCCGGGGCGTCGGGCGGTGCTGGCCGGCGGTGCCTCCCTGCCGCTGGCGGCCCTCGGTCTCGCCGCCTGCGCAGGGACGGAGCAGGATGGCGACTCCCCGGACCTGTCGGCGGACCTGCCGCGTGCGGAGCCGGGGCCCACGAAGGGGGCCGGGGAGCTCGTCGTGCCCTTCGCCGCCCGGATGCTCGGTGAGCTCGAGCGGGCGGCGACCAATGCCGTCTGCTCGCCGCTGTCCGCCCAGGTGGCGCTCACGATGGTCGGCATGGGCGCCGCGGGGGAGACGCTCGCCCAGATGGAGGCAGTCCTCGGAGCGCGCATGGAAGAGCTGGCAGGGAGCGCGAACACGCTCTCGACAGTGCTCGCCGCCGTCGGTGCCCGGGAGCGCGAGGCGGAGGACGAGGA
>JAKDNE010000019.1 GCA_030451965.1 Brachybacterium sp.
CCCGGCGGGCGGCGCAGCAGCAGCGACACGGCGCGGTAGGCCTCGGCCTGCTTGGACAGGTCGTCGAAGATGATCAGGACGTGCTTGCCCTCGTACATCCAGTGCTGGCCGATGGACGAGCCGGTGTAGGGGGCGATGTACTTGAAGCCGGCCGGGTCGGAGGCCGGAGCCGCGACGATCGTGGTGTACTCCATCGCGCCGCTCTCCTCGAGCGTCGCGCGCACCGAGGCGATGGTCGAGCCCTTCTGGCCGACGGCGACGTAGATGCAGCGGACCTGCTTGTCGGGATCGCCGGACTCCCAGTTGGACTTCTGGTTCAGGATCGTGTCGATGCCGATCGTGGTCTTGCCGGTCTGGCGGTCGCCGATGATCAGCTGGCGCTGACCGCGGCCGATCGGCGTCATCGCGTCGATCGCCTTGAGTCCGGTCTGCATCGGCTCCTTGACGGCCTTGCGCTGCATGACGCCGGGGGCCTGCAGCTCGAGGGCGCGGCGGCCGACGGTCTCGATGGTTCCGAGGCCGTCGATGGGTGCACCGGTGGGGTCGACCACGCGACCGAGGTACCCGTCACCGACCGGCACCGAGAGCACCTGGCCGGTACGGCGGACCTGCTGGCCCTCCGCGATGCCCGAGAACTCACCGAGGACGACGACGCCGACCTCTCGCAGCTCGAGGTTCAGGGCGAGGCCGAGGGTGCCGTCCTCGAAGCTGACGAGCTCGTTGGCCATGACGTTCGGGAGGCCCTCGACGCGCGCGATGCCGTCGGAGGCCTCGCTGACGCGGCCGATCTCCTCGCGCTCGGTGGCGCCTGCCTGGTAGGTGGACACCGCGGTGTCCAGGGCGTTCCGGATATCCTCCGGGCTGATCGTGAGCTCCGCCATCTGCTGCTTCGCTTCCTCTCGGTCTCCCCGTGCCGGGGATGGTCTGAACAATGCTGGGGACGCCGCGGCCTCGAGGAGGATCCGGCGTCGGGGATGAGTCAGGCCACGAGCTGCGACCGGGCTCGGGAGAGCCGGGCCAGCACGGTGGCGTCAAAGAGGTCGTCGCCGACCTGGATCTGCAGACCGCCCACGACTGCGGGGTCGACCGTGAGGTTCAGCTGGATCTCACGGCTGTAGAGGGTCGCCAGGAAGGCCCCGAGACGGGCCTGCTGCGCCTCGTTCAGCGGCACTGCGCTGGAGACGGACGCGAAGACGCGCCGACGACGGTCGGAGGCGAAGCGGGCGAACTCCTCGACGCGACGGGCCGGCTTGATCTCGGTGCGACGGCCGACGGCTCGGGCCGCCACGGCGACCGTGAGCCGGTGCGCCCGACCGTCCAGCAGACGCTCCAGCAGGGACGCGCGCCGTGCGGGGTCTCCCCGTTCACCATCGAGGGTGGCGGTGAGGTCACCGCTGTCGTCGATCAACCGCGAGGCGTCGAACAGCTCGGTCTCGACCTGCTCGAGGACTCCCTCGGACTGCGCCTGGTCGAGCAGTGCCGTGACCCCGAGCAGCTCGAGGGCATCGAGGATGTCCTCCTGCTCGGACCAGCGGCGTCGCACGACCTCGAGGGTGGTCTCGAGCGTGCGGGGGCTGACCCGGCTCGCCAGCAGCGAGCGGACCGCCGACTCCTTCATCTCGGCCGGGCGGCCGGGATCGGAGAGGGTGCGCACGAGCTGATTGCTGGAGTCGATGGCATCTGCCACCGAGAACAGCTCCTGGGCCTCGGCGTCCAGCGCAGCGCCGTCGGCCGCGTAAGCGGCCTCGACGTGCCGGAGCACCTCGGCGAAGGAGGTGGAGGAGGTTCCTCGCATCACGGTTCCTTATCGGGTGGTGGCCTGGCTCGACTCGAGGTCGTCCAGGAACCGGTCGATCACTCGGCGGGAGCGCTCATCATCGGTGAGGGACTCCCCGACGATCTTGGACGCGAGATCGCTGGCGAGCGTTCCCACCTCTCCGCGCAGCTCGGTCGAGGCGGCGATCCGCTCGGCGCTGAGCTGCTGACGGCCGGAGGTGAGCAGACGCTCGTTCTCGGACTCGGCACGGGTACGGGCCTCGTCGACGATCTTCTGACCGTCCACGCGAGCCTTCTCGCGGATCGAGGCGGCCTCCTGGCGGGCGGCCGCGAGCTCCTGCTCCTGATCGCTCTTCAGCTGGTCGACCTGCTCCTGGACCTTCTCCGCATTGCGCAGACCGCCCTCGATCTTCTCCGCGCGCTCGTCCAGCACGGCATTGAGCCGCGGCAGGACGAACTTCATGAAGACCACCGCGAAGATCACCAGGAAGGCGAGCGACCAGATGATCTCCGAAGGCAGGGGAACCAGAAGACGCCAGCTCGGGACTGACTGTGCTCCTTCGGCAAGAATCATGGGGGTGAGCCTCAGCCGAACAGAAGGCCGGTGACGATCGCCAGCAGGGTCAGGATCTCGGTGAACGCGATACCGATGAACATGGTGGACTGCAGCTGGCCGCGCAGCTCGGGCTGGCGCGCGGTGGCCTCAGCGGTCTTGCCGACGATGATGCCGATGCCGATGCCGGGGCCGATCGCCGCGAGACCGTAGCCGACAGATGCGACATTGCCGGTGAGTTCAGAGAGAATCATCGGGTCCACAGGGGGTTTCCTTTCGTTGTGCCGCCCGGGAGGACGGCGGACAGGGGTGATGTCAGGGGGTATGGGAGGTCGTGGGGCAGATCAGTGCTCGTCGGCGGTGGCCATCTGGATGTACACCGCGGCGAGGATCGTGAAGATGAAGGCCTGCAGGGCGGCGACGAAGATCTCGAAGCCGTAGATGCCGATCGCCAGAGCACCGGCGAAGGGAGAGACCGCCACCAGCCAGGTGCCCGAGAGCAGCAGCCCCTGGGTCAGGCCGATGAAGACGACCATCATGATGTGGCCGGCGACCATGTTCGCGAGCAGTCGGATGGTCAGCGACGCCCAGCGGATCAGGACGACCTGGAGGAACTCGATCGGCACCAGCAGGAGGTAGATCGGCTTGGGCAGTCCGGGCGGGGCGGTCTCGTGCTTGAGGTAGCCGGCGATGCCGCGCTTCTTCACCCCGGCCGAGATGTAGACCACGAAGGTCCACAGCGCTGCCAGCAGGGGCAGACCGATCACCGAGGTGCCCGCCAGGTTGAGCCCGGGGACCACGCCCGCGAGGTTCATCGCCAGCAGGAAGAAGAACAGGGTCATGAGGAAGGGCGCGAACGCCTTGCCCTCACGCAGCCCCAGGGTGTTCTTGATGATGGTGCCGTTGACGAACTCGATGAGCAGCTCGACGATGCTCTGGCTGCGGCCCGGCACCAGCTTGGCGCGGGAGGCGAGCACGCACATCACGATCAGCACGACGGCGAGAACGATCAGTCGCACCAGTTGGACGCGGTTGAACTCGAACCAGGTCCCGCCGAAGAGGATCGCGTCCGGGAAGAACTCGTCCAGGGTCGGAACGTGGAAGAGCGATTCGCCCTCGGCGTACAGCGTGGGGCTGAGGTCTGCGGTGTTCAGCTCGATCTCCCGTGGTCGTGTGGTCCGGCGCCATCGCGCCGGCCGTGGCCGGCATTCTTGATCGGGACCGATCCGGGTGCGGCCACCGTGCGTACGGCGATGGACGACGCGTGTGCGTTCCGGGTGGTCGATCAGTGGTCGAGCGGACCTCGGTATTGCACCGTGATCAGCGGTCGAGCACCTGGGGAAGCATAACAGAGACTCACTGCTGAGCCGGGGGCTCCCGGGGTGCCTCGACGGGCTCCACATCCAGCGGCTGGCGGGTCCTCATCAGCAGCGTGGCCTCGACGAGCATCGCCGAGACCGCGCCCACCAGCAGTGCCAGCCCGATCCATTGGGTGGAGAGCGAGGGGAGGTCTCTGACCATCAGTAGGATCAGGATCACAGCGAACATCTTGACCGCCCAGGAGCCGAGCACGGTGGCGGCCATGCTGAGGGGGCTCAGGCGGGGGCCGAGAAACGCGATCACTGCCGAGGGCAGCACCACGATCAGGGTGAGGCCGGTGCCGACCAGGGCTCCCCCCAGCGCGGCCGACTCGGGCCGGGCCGCAGCGACGATGATGACGATCAGGTCCAGCACCAGGCCGACGGCCACCGCGATCACGGTGGCGCGCTGCATCGAGCGGTCGCCCGAGGAGCGACGTCGCGGAGCGGGGTGAACGGGCCGTTCGTGGGCGGCGGGGGTCTCAGGCTGAGGGGACATCGAAATCCTTCCGGTGACGGCCGGTGCGCCATCTGAGGGGGTCGAAGGTGAGCAGGACGGCGAACATCAGTCCGATCACCCAGAAGATGAAGACCGTGCGCATCGGCAGCACGAGCGGGAGCAGCAGTCCGACCGAGATGACGACGGTCCAGGTGTACATGATCAGCACGGCGGTGAATTTGCTGTGGCCGAGGCTGAGCAGCCGGTGGTGGAGGTGCGCCTTGTCGGCCTGGAACGGGGACCTGCCCGAGCCGATCCGTCGAACCACGGCGAGTGCGAAGTCGAGGAAGGGGATCACCATCACGCCGATGGGGAGCAGGATCGGCAGGAACTGTCCGAAGAAGTCGGCGCCGGAGAGCCGGCCGGGATCCACCTGACCGGTCACAGCGATGGTGCTGGTCGCCAGCAGCAGTCCTAGGAGCATCGAGCCGGAGTCGCCCATGAAGATGCGGGCCCGGGTGAGGTTGTGCGGGAGGAACCCCAGACAGGCACCGATCATCACTGCGGTCAGCAGGGTCGCGAGCGAGGAGTAGTCGGTGGCGGAGGCGGTGCGGGTGAGCGTGTAGGCGTAGACGAAGAAAGCGGCGCCACCGATCGCCATCACCCCGGCCGCCAGACCGTCGAGCCCGTCCACGAAGTTCACCGCGTTCATGCTCACCACCACCACCAGCACGGTGAGGATCAGCGCGGTCCGGCCGGACAGCACGGTCACGCCGTTGATCGGGAGGGTCACCAGACTGACTCCCTGCCACGCCAGCAGCACGGCCGCCAGCACCTGACCGGCCAGCTTGGTGACCCAGTCCAGGTCCCACCGATCATCAGCGGCGCCGAGCAGACACACCAGCGTGGCGGCCGCGAGGATCGCCCACGGTTGGCGGCTGTCCCGGAACAGACCCTCGAGGAAGGGGACGTTGCTCGCGACCAGCATCGCGCAGAGCACTCCCGCGAGGATGGCGAGGCCTCCCAGGCGCGGGGTCACCGCGTCGTGCACATCACGATCCCTCACCGCTGTCATCGCTCCGGCCCGTCGGGCCAGGAGCCTCACCCCGGGGGTCACCAGGAAGGTGACCGCTGCGGCGAGCAGCAGGAGGAACAGATAGATCCTCACCCGGGCGTGCTCTCCGAACCGGCCTCGCCCGCAGCAGGCTCGGAGGTGGGTGCCGGCGTCTGCCCGCCGACGCCGTCGAGGGGGGTCTCGGCGGTCGGTTCCTGCACTCCGGCATCTGTGACGTCAGGGGCGGGCTCCGGCTCGCCGGGAAGATCCAGCACCGACGTGCTCGGAGCCGGGAGCGCGGAGGCGTCGTTCGTGGGGTCGGCGTTCGTGGGGTCGGCGGCCCCGGGCTCGGCGGGCCGATCCGCATCGGCAGGCGCACCGGCGGTGCTCTGCGCACCGTCCGGGCTCGTCTCGGTGCTCTCCGCGTCGGAGGTCTCTGCCTCGGAGGTCTCGCCGTCATCGGAGGGCCCCTCGTCGGAGCTCTCGGTATCGGCTGCGGTGAAGATGTCGCCGACCACCTCGATGATCCGCTCCTTGGAGATGGCGCCCTCGCGCACGATCTCCGCCGGGGTCACCGTGGTGTCCACGATGGTGGAGCTCTCGCCGATGCGGGCCTGTCCGCCGTCGAGGTAGATCTCGACGGCGTCGCCGAGCTGCGTGGCGGCGTCCAGCACGCTGAGCGCGGCGGGCCTGCCGTGACGGTTCGCACTGGAGACGGCGAGTGGACCTGTGCGGCGCAGCAGATCGAGGGCGATCTCATCATCGGGCATTCGCAGTGCCACGGTGCCACGGGTCTCCCCCAGGTCCCAGGTCAGCGACCGCTGGGCGGTGAGGATCAGGGTGAGCGCGCCCGGCCACAGCTCCTCGGTGAGGTCCTCGACGTAGTCGGGGACGTCCGCGGCCAGTGCCAGCAGCACGGCATGGTCACCGATCAGCACCGGCGGCGGCGTATCGCGGCCGCGACCCTTCGCCTCGAGCAGGGCCGCGACGGCGTCCGGGGTGAACGCGTCCGCCCCGATGCCGTAGACGGTGTCCGTCGGCAGGACGATCAGGTCGCCACCGCGCACGGCGTCGACGGCGGCGGCGAGGGCATCCTCGCGGGACTCTGGGTTCTGGGTGTCGTGCACGGTCACCGGGACAGTCTCTCACTTCCGCTGGTCGGTTCCCCGGGGGCGCGACGCGCCACCAGGAATCGGTCCCGACCCGTCAGGTCGGGGACAGTTCTGAGCAGGTCGAAGCCTCCGCGTCCGGCGGCGGCCTCGCGGGCAGCAGTCCCCTGCACGTCCGCGTGCTCCATGATCAGCACACCACCGGGCCGCAGCAGCCGGTGCGCCCAGGCGATGACGGCGCGCGGCACCTCGAGCCCGTCCTGCCCACCGCCGAACAGCGCGCGGTGCGGATCATGCGCGAGCACCTCGGCGTCACGGGGCACGGCCTCGGGCGGGATGTAGGGAGGGTTGGACAGCACGGCATCCACCGGCGCGACGACTGCCAGTTCCGGGATCTCACCGAGCAGGTCCGCCTCCAGGACACGGCCGCGAGCGGGCCCGGCCCGTTCGAGGTTGTGCGCGGTCAGGTCTGCAGCGACGGGGTCGACCTCCACCGACAGCACCCGGGAGCGCGGCAGCTCGTCCAGGACTGCGGCGCCCAGCGCTCCGGAGCCGGAGCAGAGGTCTACCACCTCGGTCACGGACCCCTCCACATGCTCGCGCATCAGGTCCACGGCTCGCTCCGTCTCGGGTCGCGGGATGAACACGCCGGGACGCACATCGAGCATCAGGCGACGGAACGGGGCACGCCCCAGGATCAGCTGCAACGGCTCACGCAGGGCTCGACGCGCGGTGAGGTGCTCGAGCTGCTCTGCGAACGCCTCCGGCAGCTCATCGAGCAGGACCAGGGGTTTCTCAGTGCCAGCGGCATGGGCGATCAGTGCCCGGGCGTCGACGCTGGGCGAGGGCACCCCGGCTTCGCCCAGCCGCCGCGTCGTCTCTGCCAGGGCGGAGCGCAGTCGGGTACGTACCTCCTGAGCCTGCATCAGCGTCACTCCTCCTGGTTGCCGGCCTGTGCCTCCGCCAGGCGCGCCGCGCGCTCGGCCTCACGGGAGGACGCGATGAGGTCCGCGAGGTCACCGGCGAGGACCTGCGCGAGGTTGCCCGCCTTGAAGCCGGTGCGATGGTCGGCGACCCGGGACTCGGGAAAGTTGTAGGTGCGGATGCGCTCGCTGCGGTCGACCGTGCGCACCTGGGAGCGCCGGGTCGCGGAGGACTGCGCCTCCAGCTCGGCCCGACGGGCATCCAACAGCCGGGTGCGCAGGATCCGCAGGGCCTGCTCACGGTTCTGCAGCTGGCTCTTCTGGTCCTGACAGGAGACCACCACCCCGGTGGGCAGATGAGTGATCCGCACCGCGGAGTCGGTCGTGTTCACGCTCTGCCCTCCCGGGCCGCTGGAGCGGAAGACGTCGATGCGCAGGTTCGCCGGGGCCATCGCCTCGGCGAGCAGCTCGGATTCATCGGTCTCGTCGGCTTCGGGCAGCACCAGCACACCGACGGCGGAGGTGTGGATGCGCCCCTGGGATTCCGTGACCGGGACGCGCTGGACCCGGTGCACTCCGGCCTCGTGCTTGAGATGGGCGTAGACGCCTGTGCCAGGAGCGCCCGCACCACGTGCAGCGATCGCGACGGTGACGTCCTTGAGCCCGCCGAGATCGGAGTCGGAGGAGGTGAGGACCTCCACCCGCCAGCCCTGGGACTCCGCGAAGGCGCGGTACATGCGAAGCATCTCCGCGGCGAAGAGCGCGGACTCCTCCCCACCGGCACCGGCTTTGATCTCGAGGATCACGTCACGGGCATCATCGGGGTCACGGGGGGCGAGCAGATCCTCGAGATGCTCGCGCTCGCCGACGAGGCGGGCGTGCAGCTGCGCCGCCTCGGCGGCCAGCTCCTCGTCGCCCTCCCCCAGCTCCTCGAGCTCCCGAGCGACCTCGAGGTCCGTCGTGGTGGCGTCCAGCTGCGCCGCCGCCTCGAGGATCCCCTCGAGCTCGGCGTAGCGCCGGCCCACACGGCGGGCACGCGCGGCGTCCTCGTGCAGGGCCGGGTCTGCCATCGATTCCTGCAGACGACCATGTTCCTGGCGCAGCGGCGCGAGACGGTCGCCCCCGTCGTGCTCGCTCATCGATGCTCCTTCGTCAGCCACCCGGCGTCGGAGAACACTCTCTGCTGCGGGAACGTCGCTCAGGCCCAGCACACTCCTGAGCTCCTACCGCTCGTTCCTCGCAGTACGTCGCTCAGGCGTTCTTCTTGCCGTAGCGCGCCTGGAAGCGGGCGACGCGGCCGCCGGTGTCCAGGATCTTCTGCTTGCCGGTGTAGAACGGATGGCACTCGGAGCAGACCTCGGTGCTGATCGCGCCGTTGTTCTTGGTGCTGCGGGTGGTGAACGAGTTGCCGCAGGTGCAGGTCACCTGGGTCTCGATGTATGCGGGGTGAATCTCAGCCTTCATGTCTCTCCTTGATCAGGGTCGCTGGGTCGGCGCCCGGCGGGCACCGTGAACCAGAACCGACGTCACAGTCTGCCACGCCGCACCCGGCGTCCGCGAGGATTCCCGGTGCGGCGTGCGCAACATCGCGTGATTCAGGTCGAGGCACGCACCTCGAGCCGGTAGGGCACGCTCCGCCGGGCCGCCTGCCCGCTCAGCGGGACGGAGCCGTCGAGCATCCCGGCGACCAGCGAGACGGTCTCCCGTGCCACCGCCTCGATGTCGATGCTCAGCGTGGTGAGCTCGGGGGTGACCAACGAGGCGATCTCCAGACCGTCGACCCCCACCAGACGCACCTGGCCCGGCACCTCGACGCCGAGCCCTCGCAGGATCCGCAGCAGACGGACGGCGAGCACGTCGTTGAAGGCGACGATCGTGTCGATCCCGTCGGCCAGGATCTCCTCGAGGGACTCCCGATGCCCCTGCCGCGCATCCATCTCCCGCACCGGGACCTCGCCGTCACCGACCAGCGGGCGCAGCGCCGCAGCGAGCGCGAGGCTGCGGGAACGTCCCCCACCGCCGACGAGATCCAGGACCACGGGTCGACGGGCGCCGGAGTCGCTGAGGTGCGCCGCCAGCTCCGCCATCGCGGCCTCGCGCAGGAGCTCGATGACGCCGCCCTCGGCGAGGTGGGCCTCGCGGCCGTCCAGCTGGACCACCGGCATCCCTCCCGTGCCGCGGATGTCGGCGGTCAGCACGCCGTACCCGACGAGCGCATCGACCCGTCGCGCCAGGTCCCCGGCCACCCGCTCCGGGTGCGGGGCGTGCTGGGCCTCGGCGAGCACGACGTTCCAGCCGTACGGAGCACAGGCGCGGACCACTGCAGCGCCGAGCTCGGCGAAGTAGGCGTTGGAGAGGTCGTCCACGACCAGCCCGATGGTGGTCGGTCCCCGTTCGACGAGGCCCCGGCCGAAGCGCGAGGGGCGATAGTTCAGCTCCTTCACCGCCGTGAGGACACGTTCGCGGGTGGCGGCGCTGATGCCGGGCAGATCGTTCATCGCCCGGGAGACCGTCTGCCGGGAGACCCCAGCCCGTTCGGCGACGTCGATGATCGTGGCCCTGCGCGCCGCGGCGCTCACCGGGCCGGAGCCCTCAGGTCGAGCCACGCCAGCTCGTCCTCGCTCAGCTCGACGCCCAGTCCCAGGGTCGAGGAGCGCATCTCGGCGATGCTGCGCGGGCCGAACAGCGGGAAGGTCGGGAACTTCTGGTGCAGCACGAAAGCCAGGGCGATCGCGGTGGCCGGAACGGCGCGCTCACGACCGAGCTCCTCCGCCCGGGCCAGGCGCTCGAAGTTCTCGTCGCTGTAGTAGCAGCGCACGAGCTCCGCGTCCGAGCGGTCCTCGGGATGGGCACGGCCGGTGAAGAACCCTCGTGCCTGCGAGGACCAGGGCAGCAGGGCGATGCCGCGCTCCTCGAGCCACGTCTTGGACTGCCCATCGGTGGCGTGGACGCAGCCCTTCCACGGCACATCGAGCGCCTCGGCGAGGCCGAAGTGGTTGGACAAGATGGTGAAGCCGGTGCGTCCGTTGGCCGTCGCATAGGCGTTGGCCTCGTCCACGCGCTCCGGGGTCCAGTTCGATCCGCCGTAGGCGCGGATGCGGCCGGCCCGCAGGTGCTCGTCCATGACGTCGACGAACTCCCCGACCGGGACCTCCGGGTTGTCGCGGTGCATCATGTAGAGGTCCGCGTAGTCAGTGCCCTGACGCTCGAGGGACTCCTCGAGCTGACGGGTGATCGAGGCGGGATCGCAGTGCGGGGTGTGAGCCCCCTTCGTGATGACCACGACGTCCTCGCGCACACCGCGGTTGCGCACCCACTGTCCGAAGAGCTTCTCGATGCGGCCGCCGCCGTAGACGTACGCGGTATCGAAGGTGGTCCCGCCGATCTCGACGAAGGCGTCGAACATCGCTGAGGCATGGGCCAGGTTCATCTGGTTGTCGCAGCCCATCACCAGGCGGGAGACCTGCTTGTCGACCCCGGGGATGCTCCCGTAGGTCATGGCCGGGCCGACCTGCACACTGCCGGCGGCGAGCGGCCGGCCGGTCACGGTGGGGATGTCGGCGTCGTCGGCCTCGAAGGGGTAGCGCAGACCGACCTGCTCGCGCCACTGGTCCAGGGCGCGCGCCTGCCCCAGTGAGTTCTCGCCGGTGAGCTCGGGGACCTCGCCGCTGTCACGAGCGGCGTGAGCGAGGGCGTCGGCCTCCAGCGCGTAGGCGTGGGCCGCGGGGATCTCGATCCGCTGCGGCTGCTCGCCCACGACATCCAGCTCGATGCAGGTGCCCTCGCCCAGGCCCCACGGGTCGCTGAGGCGGATCACGCCGCGCGATCCGGTGATGGTCGCGGACTTCGGGTCCGCCACGCGCACGCCCGTGCGGAGGCTCGCGGTGATCCCGCCGGGGAAGGTGAGCTCCGCGGTGGCCCATTCGTCCACGCCCGTCTCCCCCAGGGTGCCGCTGGCGGTGAGCGTGGCCGGCTCGACGGCGGCGCGCCCCTCGACGGCGCCGGCGACGAAACGGGCGAAGGACATCGGGTAGCAGCCCACGTCGAGGATGCCGCCACCGGCGGTCGCGAGGTCGAACAGGCGACCGCTGCGGGCGCCGGTGTCGAAGGAGAAGGACGCGTCCACGTGCGTGATGTCGCCGATCGCCCCGCCCGCCACCAGCTCCAGGACCCGGACGGTCTGGGGATGGAAGCGGTACATGTAGGCCTCGAGCAGGACCTTGCCGCTGCGGGCGGCGAGGTCGATGAGCGCCATGGTGGTGCCGGAGTTCGGGGTCAGCGGCTTCTCGCACAGGACGTGCTTGCCGGCCTCGAGGGCCATCGCGGTCAGGCGGGCGTGGCCGGTGTGGACGGTGGAGATGTAGACGGCGTCGACCTGGTCGCTCGCGAGCACCTGTGCGTAATCGCCGACCAGGGCCGGGCCGTCCGGGGGGAACTCATCTGCGAAGGCGCTCGCGCGCTCCGGAGAGCTGCTGCCGACGGCCACCAGCACGCCGTCCTGCGAGGAGGACAGCTGCGAAGCGAAGCGGCGGGCGATTCCGCCGGGTCCGAGGACGGCCCAGCGGAACGGGGATGAGGGAGTGCTCATGGAGGCGTCGTCGTCCTTCGCAGATGGGAGACACAAAAACCGTGAACGTTCACGGTGGAGTTCACGCTATCCGGTTACGTCCCCCTGTGCAACGCGGTGGACAGAGGCCGTCGATCTGCAGCGCCACGACGAGGGGCACCTCCGCCGCGGCGGAGGTGCCCCTCGAGTCCCGGGCCGTGCTCAGCACGTCTGCGGGAGCGGTGATCAGTCCGAGTTGCGCCCGCCCACGCTGGGCGTGTTCTTCTGGACCGTCATCAGGAACTCGGAGTTCGACTGCGTCTTCTTGACGCGCTCCATGAGCAGCTCGAGCGCCTGCTGCTGCTCGAGAGAGCCCAGGACGCGGCGGAGCTTCCACATGATGGCCAGCTCGTCCTTGCCCATGAGCGCCTCCTCGCGGCGGGTGCCCGAGGCGTTGACGTCCACGGCCGGGAAGATCCGCTTGTCGGAGAGGTGGCGCGAGAGCCGCAGCTCCATGTTGCCGGTGCCCTTGAACTCCTCGAAGATGACCTCGTCCATCTTGGAACCGGTCTCCACCAGTGCCGAGGCGAGGATCGTCAGCGAGCCGCCGTGCTCGATGTTGCGGGCCGCACCGAAGAACCGCTTGGGCGGATACAGCGCCGAGGCATCGACACCGCCGGAGAGGATCCGGCCAGAGGCCGGGGCGGCCAGGTTGTAGGCGCGGGACAGGCGGGTGAGCGAGTCCAGCAGGACCACCACGTCGCGTCCCATCTCCACCAGGCGCTTGGCCCGCTCGATCGCGAGCTCAGCGACGATGGTGTGGTCCGAGGCCGGGCGATCGAAGGTCGAGGCGATGACCTCCCCCTTGACCGTCCGCTGCATGTCGGTGACTTCCTCGGGCCGCTCGTCGACGAGCACGACCATGAGGTGGACCTCGGGGTTGTTCACGGTGATCGCGTTGGCGATCTGCTGCATGATGATCGTCTTGCCGGCCTTCGGGGGCGAGACGATCAGGCCGCGCTGGCCCTTGCCGATCGGCGAGACGAGGTCGATCACGCGCGGCGAGATGGCGTTGGGGGCGGTCTCCAGGCGGAGCCGCTCGTCGGGGTACAGCGGGGTGAGCTTGCTGAAGTCGACACGCTGCCGGGCGCGATCGACCGGCATCCCGTTGATGGTGTCGACCTGGACCAGCGCGGCGTACTTGCTCTGGTTGCCACCGCCGCCACCCTTGCCGCGGCGGTTGCGTCCACCGCCGTGGTGCTGCTGTTCAGGCTGATGGTCCTCACCGTCCCGAGGCGCCTTGACCTGGCCGGTGATGGCATCGCCCTTGCGCAGCCCAGCCCGCTTGACCTGGTTCATGGTCACGTAGATGTCGCTGGCCCCGGGGAGGTAGCCGGTGGTGCGCACATAAGCGTTGTTGTCGCGGATGTCCAGGATGCCGGCGATGGTCATCAGCTCATCACCTTCACGGGCCTGCCCGTCGTCCTGCTGGCCGCCCTGCGAGTTCTGGCCACCCTGGCCGCCTTGCGAGTTCTGGCCACCCTGCGAACCCTGGGAGCTCTGGCCGCCCTGGTCGTTCTGCCCGCCGCGGCCCCGACGCTTGCGATCGCGCGAACGGTTGCGGCTGCGGGAGCGACCCCGACGGTCGTCGTCGTAGCCGTCGTCGCCCTGCCGGTCGTCGTCCTGCTCTCCGGAGCGGTCCGGGAGTTCGATGTCCTCCAGGCGTCGGCGCTGGCTGCCACCGCGGTTCTGGCCATCTCGCCGATCCTCGGAGCGGCTCTGGTCCTCGCCACGGTTCTGACCGTCCCGGCGATCGTCACCGTGGTTCTGACCGTCCCGACGATCCTCGCCACGGTTCTGACCGTCCCGACGATCGTCGCCGCCGCGGGACCTGCGGCTGCTGTTCGCGCGGCTTCCGTTGTCGCTGCTGCCGTGCTCGCGGTTCCCGGAGTCGCCGCGGCTCTCGTCACGCTCCTCGCCGGCACCGCCGCCGGTGGGCAGCTCGATGCCGAGCTCGGGCGCGGGATCGTCGCCCGTGCCGTCGGAGGTGGAGGCGGCACGGGAACGCGAACGGGAGCGGGAGCGTTCGGCGCGGCCGGTGGCCGCAGTCCCGGCGTCATCCTGCGCAACGGGCGCATCCTGCGCCGATGACGCGGACGGCGCCGACGGCGCGGATGATGCGTCCGTGGGAGCGGCGGTGGGCGGCGTTCCGCCCCCGCGGATCGCCTCGATCAGTTCGCCCTTGCGCAGGCGACGGGCCCCCTTGATACCGCGCTCGGCCGCGAGGGCCTGCAACTCGGGAAGCTTCTTCGCCGCAAGATCTGCGCCGGAGGTGGTGTCGTTCACCCGGGTTCCTTCCTGTCGAGCCGGTCTCGCCGGCTCATTTCTGGTCTGGGTGCCGCACAGCGCCGGGAACGTCATGTCTCCGGGTGCTGTCGCGACGGCCGCACAGGGTTCTCCACGACGATGCAAGGCATTCTCGGGGGCCTGCCGGTGTGATTCGGGGTGCGCCAGCGGCGGCGCACGAGCCTGGAGTGCACGTCTTCAATGGTGCGCGAGGTCCGTGCGGGGCGCTTGATCAGGAAGCTCATCGGAACGCGGAGATCTGCACACAGCATCCACCAGGGATCTGCTGCAGGGTTCAGCGTCGCGCGATGTCGCCTGGACGCAGGGTCAACCTACCACAGGCGCGGCGGGGACCGTCCGCAGCGCCACCTCGGCGATCCGCCACGTGGTGGGATCTCCGACGAACTGGCGAACCCGCGGCGCCAGCTCCATGCGGCGACCGGACATCACCAGCACCGATGGACCCGCGCCCGAGACCACAGCGGCATGGCCCTCCCGGCGCAGGACTCGCATCAGCTCGACGCTCTCGGGCATGCCCGGTGCGCGCCGTTCCTGGTGCAGCCGGTCCCCGGTCGCTTCGAGCAGGAGCTCCGGCGCGCCGGCAAGGGCGTGGACGAGCAGGGCGGAGCGGGAGGCGTTGAACACCGCATCGGAGTACGGGACCTCCTCGGGCAGCAGACCTCTGGCCTGATGGGTGGAGAGGGTGGTCGTGGGCAGCAGCACCACAGGGTGCAGCACGTCGTCGGCGACGCGCAGCGGCACCGCTCGGGCCTCGGCTCCCTGCATCCAGGACAGCACCACTCCGCCGAACAGCGCCGGGGCGGCGTTGTCGGGATGCCCCTCGAACTCCGTCGCCAGCTGCAGCACGGCCTGGTCGTCCAGCGCCTCGGGATCGGAGATCATCCCCCGGGCCAGCAGCAGCCCGGCGAGGGTGGCCGCGGCGCTGGATCCGAGCCCCCGACCGTGCGGTATGCGGTTCGTGGCCTGCAGCCGCAGACCCGTCTGCGGGGCTCCGGCGTGATCGAGGCCGCGGCGCAGAGCACGCACGACGAGATGGTCCTCGCCGGCGGGCACCGACTCAGCGCCCTCTCCCTGGACCGTGATCTCGATCGCACCGGTGGTCGCCTCGACGCTCAGATCGTCACAGAGGTCCAGGGCGAGCCCCAGGGTGTCGAAGCCCGGGCCGAGGTTCGCGGAGGTCGCCGGGACCCGCACGGAGGCCCGCGTGTGCTGGATCCTCACAGGCCGATGGCCTCCGCCGCCGCGGCGATGTCGACCGGCACCACGATCGGGGTGAGGTCGTGCTGGGACATCGCGGTGTCGATGTCCTTGAGCCCGTTGCCCGTGACGGTGATCGCGATCGTCGCGCCGGCCGGGACCAGGCCCCTCTCAGCCTGTTGCAGCAGGCCCGCCACACCGGCCGCAGAGGCGGGTTCGATGAAGATGCCGACCTCGGCCGCGAGGAGCTTCTGCGCATCGAGGATCTGCTGGTCGGTGACCGCGTCGATGAGCCCGCCGGAGTCGTCACGCGCCTCGACTGCGAGATGCCAGGAGGCGGGGGCGCCGATGCGTATGGCGGTGGCGATCGTCTCGGGATCCGTGATCGGATGCCCCGCCACGAAGGGGGCGGCACCTGCGGCCTGGAAGCCCCACATCTGCGGCAGCGAGTCGGTCACGCCCGCCGCGCAGTACTCCCGGTAGCCCATCCAGTAGGCGGAGATGTTCCCGGCGTTGCCGACGGGGAGGACATGGATGTCGGGGGCCTTCCCCAGGGCGTCGCTGACCTCGAAGGCGGCGGTCTTCTGGCCCTGGAGACGGTACGGGTTCACGGAGTTCACCAGCTCGATCGGGTGCTCCGCGTCGAGCTTGCGGGCGATCTCAAGGCAATCGTCGAAGTTGCCGTCGACCTGGATCAGCTTGGCGCCGTGCACGACGGCCTGCGCGAGCTTCCCGGCGGCGATCTTCCCCTGCGGAAGGAGCACTGCGCAGGTCAGGCCCGCCGCGGTGGCGTAGGCCGCGGCCGAGGCGCTGGTGTTGCCGGTGGAGGCGCACACCACGGCGGTCGCGCCGTCGTTCAGCGCCTTCGACATCGCCGAGACCATCCCGCGGTCCTTGAACGAGCCGGTGGGGTTCATCCCCTCGACCTTGATGTGGACGTCGGCGCCGACCTTCGTCGACAGGGCGGGAGCGGGCACCAGCGGGGTGCCGCCCTCCCCCAGCGTCAGCAGGGTGTCGTTCTCGGCGAACGGAAGATGCTCTCGGTACTCGGCGAGGACGCCGCGCCACTGATGTGCCATGTGGTCATTCTCCTTCGATGCGCAGGACGGAATCGATGCTCAGCACCGTGGCGGTGGAGGAGAAGACGTCCAATGACGCGGTCATCGCGGACTCCAGCGCACGATGCGTGCTGATGCCGATATGCGCCCACGCCGGTTCGTCCGATCCCTCCTCCTGCGCGAGCAGCTCCTGGTGGATGGTCGAGATGGAGATCCCGTAGCCCGACAGGGTGCCGGCGATCTCGGCGAGCACGCCGGGCCGGTCTTCCACGGTGAGCGAGATGTAGAAGGCGCTGCGCAGCTCCTCGAGCGGGATCGACTCGAGCTCCGCGTACCGCGACTCCCGCGGACCCACCCCACCGTGCACGCGGGAACGGGCGGCGGAGACCACGTCGCCGAGAATCGCAGAAGCGGTCGGGGTGCCACCGGCGCCCTGGCCGTAGAACATCAGCGAGCCGGCGGCGTCCGCCTCGATGAACACTGCGTTGTACGCCTCTGCGACCGAGGCCAGCGGATGCTCCTCCGGGATCATCGCCGGGTAGACACGGGCGGAGATCCGCTCGCCGTTCTCCTCCTCGACACGCTCGACGATCGAGAGCAGCTTGATGGTGCGACCCATCCGTGCGGCGGCGGCGATGTCCTGGGCGGAGACCTGGGTGATCCCCTCGCAGTGCACATCGGTCAGCCGAACCCGGCTGTGGAACGCGAGCGAGGCCAGGATCGACGCCTTGGCCGCAGCGTCGTGACCCTCGATGTCGGCCGTCGGATCGGCCTCGGCGAAGCCGAGCTGCTGGGCGGTGGCGAGCGCGTCGTCGAAGCTCGCCCCGGTGCGGGTCATCGCGTCGAGGACGAAGTTCGTGGTGCCGTTGACGATCCCGAGCACCCGCTGGATGCGATCGCCGGCGAGCGACTCGCGCACCGGGCGCACCAGCGGGATCGCGCCGGCGACCGCTGCTTCGAAGTAGAGGTCCACGCCGTGGGTGTCGGCCGCCTCGTAGAGCGTGGCGCCGTCCTGGGCCAGCAGCGCCTTGTTGGCGGTCACCACACTCGCGCCGTTCGCCATGGCGTCCAGCAGGAGGGTGCGCGCCGGTTCGATGCCGCCCATCACCTCGATGACCAGATCCGCCTCCCGCATCAGGGAGGCGGCGTCCTCGGTGAGCAGCTCGGCGGGGACGTGCTCGCCACGGTCTCGGTCCAGGTCCCGAACGGCCACACCGATCACCTGGAGCCGTCCGCCGATGCGGTGGGCGAGCTCGTTCCCCTGCTGGGAGATCAGGCGCAGCACCTCGCCGCCGACGGTGCCGGCGCCGAGCACCGCGACACGGAGGGTGGGCAGCGTCGAGAGGGAGGCGGTCCTCCCGGAGGCTGGACTGCCGGAGGCGTGCTGTGACATGTGCGGAGTGTTCCTTCCACAAGGTCCGACGGGCGGGCGGTGACGGGCTCTCGAACTCTAACCGAGGGCCTCCCCCTCATGTGTCCCGAGATGAATGAATGCGACGGGGCGCGGGGCGATCAGCCCGGCACGTCGGTCAGCTCTGCTCTCCTGACTGATCTCCTGCCGTTCGTGCCTCACAGCACGTCGGTCAGCCGATATCGAGGCCG
>JAKDNE010000020.1 GCA_030451965.1 Brachybacterium sp.
TGGAGCCGGGCGCGCTGACCGGGCCGTGTGCGGGGATCAGAAGATGCTCCAGTCGAAGATCACCGGGATCGCATGACCCGGATCGCTGAGCGACATGAGCGGGTCGAGCATGTACACGATGAAGAACAGCACGATCCAGACCACGTCGACGAAGTGCCAGTAGTAGGAGATGCAGATCGCGGAGACCTGCTCGTGCGCGGTGAACTCGTCCGCCGCGTACGCGCGCATCAGCACCATCAGGAAGGCGATCAGCCCGCCGATCACGTGGATCCCGTGGAAACCGGTGGAGAGGAAGAAGACCGAGCTGAACGGCGAGGACGACATCGTCACGCCTTCGTGGACGAGCTCGGTGTACTCGTAGGCCTGGCCGGAGACGAAGATCGCGCCGAGGATGAAGGTGACCGTGTACCACTCGATCATTCCCCAGCCGGCGACATTGAATACGGAGCCCTCGCGGCGCTTCCGGGGCTGGAATGCCGGGCCCCAGGGGAACCGGCCCTCCGCCACGAAAACGCCGATCTGGCAGGTCACCGAGCTGAACACCAGGATCGAGGTGTTCAGCAGGGCGTAGCCGTGCGCGAAGTTGGCTTCACCGTCTGCGAAGGTGTCCGGCGCCATGGAGCGCAGGGTGAAGAACATCGCGAACAGGCCGCCGAAGAACATGAGCTCGCTGGAGAGCCATACCAGCGTGCCGATCTGCGTCGGGTTCGGGCGGCCGACCGCTGGGGCGGCAGCGGCGGAGGGGCGCTCAGTCAGGGTCGCAGTAGTCACGTCACCATTATGTCGTGTCGTCAGATTCGGTGTGCCGGTACACGACGACCGAGCACATCGCGGGGCCTGCGCCCCGGGCGGACTGGGCCAGCATATCCCTCCTGACGACGTGTCACGAACCAGGACACGCACCGGATCTTTCCTGGTGACCCGCGCATGCGGGGCCGTGACCGTTCCGTGATCCGTTCCGTGAGCAGGTCGACGGCGAGGGGGGCCGTGATGCGATGATCTGGTCATGAGCGAGAACACCCCGACCTGGTCACAGATCACGTCGCGCCTGGTGCGCGGCGAGGAGCTGGAGGCGGCTGCGGCGTCTTGGGCGATGGATGAGGTCATGGCCGGAGCGGCCAGCCCCGTGCAGCTCGCCGGCTTCCTGGTCGCGCTGCAGGCCAAGGGTGTCACCAGCACCGAGCTCGAGGCTCTGGCGGACTCGATGATCGTGCACGCCCACGCGGTCGAGGCGCCGCGACGGGCGGTCGACATCGTCGGCACCGGCGGCGATCTCGCGCAGACCGTCAACATCTCGACCATGGCGTCGATGGTGATCGCCTCCACCGGCAGGACGGTCGTCAAGCACGGGAACCGCGCCTCCACCTCGAAGTCCGGGTCTGCGGACGTGCTGGAGGCCCTCGGTGTGCGGCTGGACCTCCCGGTGCGGGACGTGGAGGACCTGGTGGGCCGCATCGGCATGACCTTCCTCTTCGCCCAGGTGTTCCACCCGTCGATGAAGTTCGCGGCGGAGGCGCGCCGCGGCCTGGGCATCCCCACCGTGATGAACATCCTCGGGCCGATCACCAACCCGGCCAGGCCCTGGGCCAGCGCCGTCGGGGTCGCGGATCCCGTGATCGCTCCCACGGTCGCCGGAGTCTTCGCCTCCCGCGGCACGAGTGCTCTGGTGTTCCGCGGCCACGACGGCCTGGACGAGCTCACCGTCACCGCTTCCTCGGACGTCTGGGAGGTCCGCGGCGGGCAGGTGCGTCAGCACGTGCTGGACCCGGCGGCGCTGCTGGACGTGCCGCGCAGCGGGCACGACGCACTGCACGGGGGCAGCGCGGAGGAGAACGCCCAGGTCGCTCGTGACCTCTACGCCGGTGTCCGCACCGGGCGGATGGGGGCGATCCGGGACGCAGTGCTGCTGAACTCGGCCGCCGGCGTGGTCGCCTTCGACGGGATCGGCGAGGATGCCGCCGACGGGTTCGAAGGACGTTTCGCCGTCGCCTACGAGGAGGTCGCCGCGGCGCTGGATTCCGGCCGTCCGGCTGCTCTGGTCCAGCGTTGGGCCGCAGCCTCGCAGGAGGTCGTCACCCGCCGCGGATGAGTGGGTGCGGTGTGCGGCGTCTCGGGCTCTGCTCCGTGTGCTGAGCTCCTCCCGCTCGCAGGCTCGCAGTCCGTTGCTCAGCCGTCGATGCCGAGGTCGAAGGCGGCGTCGAGGTCCTGCTTCGAGTACGTCTTGAAGGCGATGTTCGTGGTGGTGTCCAGCACGCCATCGACCCTGCTCAGAGCTCCGGCGATCACGGCGGCGAGGTCCTCATGCGCCCGCACCCGGGCGACTGCGATCAGGTCGACGTCACCGGTGACGGAGTACACCTGCTCGATCCCCTCGATGTCCACGATCTCCTGAGCGACCTCGGGGATGCGGCTGGGCTCGACGACGATCGAGACGATGGCGGTGATCATGGATTCTCCTTCGACGGGGCGCCGGGCACGGCGGGGCGTTCTCCCCGAGCCTATGCCTCCGCGGCCGTCGCGGTCCGGGCGAAGCGCCGGGCGAGATGCGCCTGGTCGAATCGGGCCCGCGCCGGGACCTGCCAGGTGCCGTCGACCAGCACGGTGCGCACCCCCTCGCCCTCGAGCCACGACAGCAGGATCTCCGCCTCCTGGTGGTAGCCCTGGCACAGCGGTGCGGCCAGTTCTGCCTCCCCGGTCCCCGTCATCTCCAGGGAGCGTGCGAAGGGCAGCGGATCCTTGCCGGACGCCACCAGGGTGGTGCCGGAGAAGCGGCCGTGACGGACCGCGAGCAGTTCCCAGCCGCGCCCGCCGATCACCTGCTCGGTGCTGGGGCGCGCGGCGATGAGCAGCGGCACCTCCGCCAGGGCGCGGAGACGGGAGGCACGCCGGGCGGCGTCGAGATAGGTGTGGGCGAGCCGGCGCAGCTTCTCGGCATCCTCGTAACGGCCCCCGTCCACGTGGGAGCGCAGCCGCGTGGCGACATGGTCGAGCACCTCGGAGGGATCCTCGAGAATCGCCCGGCGGAGCCGTGCGCGGTGTCCGCTGGAGATGACGTCCCGGCGCGACGCGGAATCGAGGGCGGCGCCCCGCCCGAGGATCGCGTCGGTCAGCAGTCCGCGCAGGGGCTCGGCCTCGTGCCGAGAGGTCAGCGGGCCGAGCTGGGCGGAGCCGTCCGTCTCGGCCTTCGCCAGGCGGGCGGCGCGCAGGCCCTGTCCACCGGGGCCCAGGCGCAGCCAGTGCGCCTTCTGAGGATTCAGGCCGTGCCGGTTCGAGGGCGGCTTCTCGCGGGCGATGATCCGCAGCTCCCGGACCCCGGCCTCGGTCGGGGTGGGGCACTCGAGGATCCGGATCGACTCGAGCCGCGGGAGGATGTCCAGCACCCTCCGCCGGGTCTCCGCTGCGGTGAAGTAGGTGCTCACGCGGGAGCGCAGGTTGCGTGAGGTCCCGACATAGAGCACTCCGCCCTGGGCGTCGAGGAACTGGTACACCCCGGGCACCGGCGGGACATCGGCGGCGAGGTGCTTCTTGCGCAGCTGTGTCGGTGTCGCCCGCCGGTGGGCGGTGCCCAGGTCTTCGAGGGTGGAGGCACCTGCGGCGCCGAGCCGCTCGATGATCGCGTGCAGCACGTCGACGGTGGCCCGGGCATCGGAGAGCGCCCGGTGATCCGGGGTGATGCTCGCCCCGACGTGCCGGGCCAGGGTGGAGAGCTTGTGGTCGCGGACCTCGTCGCGACGGAAGACGGTGCGGGCCAGCGTGAGGGTGTCCAGCACACGGGGCCGGTTCCAGCTGATCCCGCAGACAGCCGCCTGGGCGCTGAGGAAACCGATGTCGAAGCGGGCGTTGTGCGCCACCAGCGCCGCATCCCCGGCGAAGTCGAGGAACATCGGCAGCACCGTGCCGATGGAGGGCGCCTCCGCCACGGATGCGTCGGTGATCCCGGTCAGCGCCGCGATGTAGGCGGGGATCGGGCGTCCGGGGTCCACGAAGGTACGGAACTCCCCGAGCACCTCGCCGCCGCGGACCTTCACCGCCCCGATCTCGGTGATGGCATCGGCCGCCGGATCCGTGCCGGTGGTCTCCAGGTCGACGACCACGAGCGTCGCCTCGGCCAACGGGGTGCCGAGATCATCGAAGCTCAGCTGGCGGCGTGCGGACATGGTCGAAGCGTACGACGCGGCCCCGACAGCGGGACGGCGCCGCCGTCCCGTCGTCGGGGCCGTGACATCGGTGCGGTCAGCTCGTCGGCTTCTCGCCCGAGTAGATGGTCTCGATGATCGGCGCGAGGTCCTTGACCACGACGTTGCGCTTCAGCTTCAGTGAGGGAGTGAGGTAGCCGTTCTCCTCGGTGAAGTCCGAGTCGATGACCTCGAAGGCACGGATGGACTCCGCTCGGGAGACGGTCTGGTTCGCGCGGTCGACCACCGTCTGCAGCTCTGTACGCACCTTCTCGCTCTTCGCGGCCTCGGCGACGGTCATCTCGGGCAGCCCGTTGTTCTTCAGCCAGGTGCCCAGCATCTCCGCGTCCAGCGTGAGGATCGCCGCGACGAACGGCTTCTGGTCACCGATCACCACGCATTGGCTGACCAGTGGGTGGAAGCGCAGCTGGTCCTCGAGCTGGGCCGGGGAGATGTTCTTCCCCGCGGCGGTGACGATGACTTCCTTGGAGCGGCCCGTGATGGTGAGGTTGCCGTCCTCATCGAGCGCCCCCAGATCCCCGGTGCGGAACCAGCCGTCCCGGAGTGACTCGGCCGTGGCTTCGGAGTTGTTGCGATAGCCCGCGAAGACCATCACGCCCTTGACCAGGATCTCGCCGGTGTCGTCGATCGCGACAGTGCTTCCCGGCAGGGGCGGGCCGACCGTGCCGGGGCGCACGTCCCAGGGGAGGTTCACGCAGATCGGCGCGGTGGTCTCGGTGAGCCCGTAGCCCTCGAGGATCGTCACGCCGATACCCCGGAAGAAGTGGGCCAGCCGCGCGCCGAGCGGCGCACCGCCGGAGACTGCCCACTGGACATGGCCACCCATCGCCTCGCGGAGCTTCCCGTAGACCAGCTTCTCGAACAGGGCGTGCTTCGCCTTGAGCGTGAGCGGGACCTTGCCCGTGGAGAGAGCGGTCGAGTAGGCGGTCGCAGTCGCGGAGGCGGCGGCGAAGATCTTGCCCTTGCCTCCGGCGATGGCCTTGGCCTCGGCACCGTTGTACACCTTCTCGAAGACTCGCGGAACAGCGAGCAGGAAGGTCGGCTTGAAGGCGGCGAGATCCTGCATCAGGTCCTTCGTATCGGAGGTGAACGCGGTGGTGATCGGCCAGGAGGCGGCGAGCACCGAGATCAGCCGGGCGAACACGTGGGCCAGCGGCAGGAACATCAGCAGGCGGCTGCCCGGGGGCAGCACCTGCTCGCCCAGCAGGTTCAGCGCGCTGCGGGTGGTGTCCACGAAGTTCGCGTGGGTGAGCTCGGCGCCCTTGGGTCGGCCGGTCGTCCCGGAGGTGTAGATGATGGTCGCGATGTCGTCCAGCCGGCGCGAGGTGCGCCGCGCCTCGAGGTCCTCGTCGCTCACCTCGGCGCCGAGTGCCTTCAGGGCCTCGAGGACGCCATCGTCCAGCACCCCGATGTGCGCGAGCTCGGGCAGCTCACCGCGGATCGACTCGACATCCTCCTGATGCCGGGTCGACTCGACGAGCACGTACCGCGCCCCGGAATCGGAGGCGATCCACTGGATCTGGCTGGGGGAGGAGGTCTCGTAGATCGGGACGCTGATGCCCCCTGCCCACCACACCGCCCAGTCCGCGAGCGCCCACTCGTACCGGGTGCGGGAGAGGATCGCCACCACATCGCCGGACTCGATGCCCGTGGCGATCAGCCCCTTCGCGACCTCCTTGACCTCCTCGATGAAGTCAGCGGTGCTCAGGGGCGTGTACGTCCCGTCATCCTGGGCGAGCTCGAAGATGGGGACCGACGGGTTGGCCCGGAGCCTCCCGAGCAGGAGGTCTGTCGTGTTCTCGTCAGGGCGGCTCTCATGCTGCGGCGGCGAGGTGAACTGCTTCATCGAATCTCCTTCGATCCGGCCAGGGGTGCGAGGCGGGCATAGCCGACGCCTGCCCGGAAGCGCTGGTGGGGTCATCACAAGCTTACGGCAGGCGACGCATACGATGGCGCATGACAGGCAGACGGGCAGATGCCCTCGCGACATCTGTCCTCGCCGGCGCGAGGACCAGAACTGACAGGAGCGGCATGCTCTCCATCGGAGTGGATATCGGCGGGACCAAGATCGCGGCCGGGGTGGTGGACGAATCGGGGGACGTCATCGCCGCGACCACCCGCAGCACCCCTGCGACCGACGCCGCCCTGATCGAGGCGGCCGTGGCGGACGCGGTCGCCGAGCTGCGGTCCGACCACACCGTGGTCGGTGTCGGCGTGGGCGCCGCCGGATTCGTGGGTGCGGACCGACGCACCGTGAACTTCGCGGCGAACCTCGCCTGGCGGCAGCACCCGCTGGCCGAGGAGCTCGAGCGCCTCACCGGTCTGCCGGTCGTGGTCGAGAACGATGCGAACGCGGCCGGCTGGGCCGAGTACCGCTTCGGGGCCGCGACCGAGGCCGCCCACATGCTCATGGTGACCGTGGGCACCGGTCTGGGCGGTGCCATCGTCCTCGACGGCCAACTGGTGCGCGGCAGCGCCGGGTTCGCGGGGGAGATCGCGCATGTGACCGCCGTGCCGGACGGCCAGTGGTGCGGCTGTGGCCGTCGCGGCTGCCTCGAGCAGTACACCGCCGGCACCGCGCTGGTGCGGACCGCGAAGCGGCGGGCCGCGGCGGGCGACCCGCTCATGAGCCCCCTGCTGCAGGCTGCGGGTGGGAGCAAACGGGAGATCGACGGCCCGCTGATCACCCGTCTCGCCCAGCAGGGCGATCCCGGGTCCCAGGAGCTCATCGCGGAGATCGGCTCCTGGTTGGGGACGGGTCTGGCCTCGATCGCATCCCTGCTGGACCCGGACGTGTTCGTCATCGGCGGCGGGGTCGCGGCCGCCGGTGACCTCCTGCTCGAACCCGCACGTGCGGCCTACGCCAAGAACCTGACGGCGCGGGCGCACCGCCCGCTGGCCCCGTTCGTCGTGGCCGGCATGGGCAACCGAGCAGGGATCGTCGGCGCCGCGGACCTCGCCCGCTGAGCGGTTACAGCTCGGCCCCGTTGTCATGGTCTCCCTGGCTGTCGGGGCGCTCCCGAGGCGCGCGCAGCAGCAGGGAGACCACGCCGCCGAGCGTGGCGAGGCCGCCGAGCCAGCCGAGGGCGTTCGGGAGAGACGGGGTCACGGCGACGATGAGCAGCAGCACGAACCCGCCGAGCAGTGCGGTCCACGACCACATCGCTGCGTTCGAGGGCGTGGGCAGATCGGGATCAGGCTCCTCGAAGTCCCCGTAGATGACCTCGTCGTCGTCGAGCTCGCGCGGCACGTCCGCATCGCGCGGTCCGACCGCGGGACCGGGCCCGCGAGCTGCGGGGTGTGCCGCGCGGGACCGGGCAACGGACTCCGGGCTGGGCGGCTCCGGCGGGGAGTCGGCGCTGAACGACCACAACGGCTCATCGTCCGTGCCTCCGGGGTCCTCGCCGACCGGCGGCTCGGGACGTTCCGGCGCCGCGGGCTCCCTCGGCGCCCGCCCGGGGCGCAGCTGCAGCCCCTCGCCCTCGAGCATCCGGGCGAACTCGGCATCGACGTCCCGGGGATCGGGGGACTGCCCTCGATCCGAGCTCATCGATGACCTCCAGGTGCCGGGACATGCTGGTCGAGGAAGCGCGCCGAGGTGTCGAACAGCAGCTCGGCATCGTGATCCAGGGTCGCCAGATGGAAGCTGCGCGTCAGGGAGAGCCGCTCGACGGGGCCGCGCACTCCGGCCGCGACGATGTCACTGTCGGTGGGAGGGACGGTGTGGTCGACGCGCGAGGTGGCCAGCAGCACCGGCACCTCCACTGCTGCGAGCCCGCGGCGCGTGCGTCGGAACAGTCGGCGCAGCTGGGCGACGGCCCGCACCGGGAGTCGCGCATAGGCCTCCTCGTGGGCTCCGCTCCGGGCGATATCGGAGCCGATCCCGGGCAGCGTGCGCGCCACCGGCGCGATCAGCCCCGCCACGCTCGCCGCTGCCGGCAGGGTCATCCCCGGATTCACGGCGACCACGGCGGCGACGTGTCCACGCAGCTGTGGGTCCTCGGCGAGGGCGAGGGCGAGGGCGCCGCCCATCGACAGCCCACCCACGGCGATCGGACCGTTCTCCTGCGCCAGGGCGAGCGCGGCATCGCGCACGCACCCGTACCAGTCCTGCCAGGAGGTCGCGGCGAGCTCTCGCTCGGTGGTGGCATGTCCGGGCAGGAGCGGCAGGTCGATCTCCCAGCCGCGAGCGGCGTGGTCCTCGGCCCAGGGCCGCATCGACTGCGGTGACCCGGTGAATCCGTGGCACAGGAGCAGCCCGCCGCGCGGGTTAGAGTGTCCCCGCGCGCGCCATGGGCGGGAGAGTTCGCTGAACGCCATGTGCCCATCGTCGCACTCGCACCGACGTGGTATCTCCCGACCCGCGCTCGACAGAGCCCCGACCCAGGAGTCCCCACGTGCTGTACGAGATCGCCAAGCCCGTCGTGATGGCGGTGGTCAGGGTGCTGTGGAATCCCACGATCAGCGGGGCCGAGCACATTCCCGACCAGGGGCCGGTGATCCTGGCCTCCAACCACCAGGCGTACTCGGACACGGTCTTCCTGCCCGGACAGGTGCGACGCAGCGTGCACTTCCTCGGCAAGTCGGACATCTTCGATGGCCGCTCGCCGCTGCACCGCCTCGCCGCCGCGGTCATGCGCGGCATCCATGTGATGCCCGTGGACCGCAGCGGCGGCAGCGCCTCCCGTGCCGCGATCCAGGCCGGGCTCGCCGTGCTCGAGTGCGGCGAGGTGCTGGGGATCTATCCCGAAGGGACGCGCAGCCCCGATGGTCGGCTGCATCGCGGGAAGACCGGCGTGGCCCGTTTCGCCCTCGCCTCCGACGCGCCGATCGTGCCGGTGGCGATGCTCGGCGCGCATGAGGCGCAGCGCGGCCGACGCTGGTTCCCGCGCCGTCGTCCCCGCATCCACGCCCTCGTCGGGCCGCCGGTGGATGTGCAGTCGGTCCTGGAGGAGTGCGCCGGCCTCGAAGAGGCGAAGGTCCTGCGGGCGGTGACCGACGCGGTGATGGACAGCATCCACTCCCTCTCCGGACAGGAACGGACGGACGAGTACGCGAGCGTCGTGAAGCGGCGCCTGCGCGCCTCGGCGGGCCGGCCGGCGGGCCCGGAGGAGCCGGACTCGGCGGTATGAGCGACCGCCCCGTGGGACCGGGCCGCCACACAGGGCTGTGACTGGCTACCCTGGGCGGGTGACTCAATTCAGCCCCGATGCCCCCGCACGCGCCCATGCCTTCGCCCTGTCCTCGGCCGATGACGGCCTGGCAGCCCTTGGCGCCTGGCGCGAGTATCCGCGGGTGCAGCAGCCGGTGTGGCCCGACGAGGCCGCACGTGAGAAGGTCTTCGAGGACCTGCGCGCCGCGCCGCCGCTGGTGTTCGCCGGCGAGGTCGACGTGCTGCGTGACCGCGTCGCCGCTGCCGCCCGTGGAGAGGCCTTCCTGCTCGCCGGCGGCGACTGCGCGGAGACCTTCGCGGACTCCACCGCCGATCGGATCCGCAACAAGATCCGCACGATCCTGCAGATGTCGGCCGTCCTCACCTACGGTGCCTCGCTGCCGGTGGTGAAGATGGGGCGCATGGCGGGACAGTTCGCCAAGCCTCGCTCTGCCGACGAGGAGACCCGCGACGGGCAGACCCTGCCCACCTATCGCGGCGACGCGGTCAACGAGATCGACTTCACGCCCGAGTCGAGGATCCCGGACCCTGCGCGCCTGTGGAAGATGTACACCACCAGCGCTTCGACGCTGAACCTGTTGCGCGCCTTCACCGGGGGCGGCTTCGCAGACCTGCGAGAGGTCCATTCCTGGAACCGCGGCTTCACCTCCGGCACCGGGTACGACCGCTACGAGGAGCTGGCAGGCCAGATCGACAAGGCCGTGCGCTTCATGGACGCCATCGGCGCGGACTTCGACGCCCTGAAGGTCGTGGAGTTCTATGCCTCCCATGAGGCGTTGCTGCTGGACTATGAGGAGGCGCTGTCCCGCATCGACTCCCGAAATGGAGAGATCTACGGCTGCTCCGGCCACTTCCTGTGGGTCGGGGAGCGCACCCGGCAGCTCGATGGCGCGCATGTCGACTTCATGGCCCGCCTGCGGAACCCGATCGGGGTCAAGCTCGGGCCGACCGCCACGGTCGACGACGCTCTTCGCCTGATCGACCGGCTCGATCCGGACCGCGAGCCGGGCCGACTGACCTTCATCACCCGGATGGGTGCCGGCAAGATCCGCGATCGTCTCCCGGCGCTGGTCGAGGGCGTGCGGGATTCCGGTGCGCAGGTGGCCTGGGTGACCGATCCGATGCACGGCAACACCATCACCTCCTCGAACGGCTACAAGACTCGTCGCTTCGAGGACATCCTCGATGAGGTGGTCGGCTTCTTCGAGGTGCACCAGGCGCTGGGGACCGTTCCGGCCGGACTCCACATGGAGCTCACCGGCGACGACGTCACCGAAGTCCTCGGCGGCAGCGGGGAGATCGACGAGGAGGGGCTCACCCGGCGCTACGAGACCCTCGTGGATCCTCGGCTGAACCATCAGCAGTCCCTCGAGCTGGCATTCCTGGTCGCGGAGATGCTCTCGCGCCGCTGAACGAGCGCATCATGACGCCGTCGCCATCCCTGGGCCGGGAGGCGACGGCGTCGTCATGCGGCGGGCTGCCCCTGCTCGGGTGGTGTTCCGCCCGCGAGGGGAGCGCTGGCGGGGGGTCAGAAGACCTTGAGGGTGATGGTCGAGCCCTTCTCGAGCTCCGAGCCGGCGGCGGCGGACTGCTCGTAGACCAGCTCGAAGGCCGGTTCGCCCTTGTCGTGCACGACCTCGACCGCGAAGCCGGCATCCTCGAGCGTGGATCTCGCCTCCGCCTCGGGGCTGCGGAACACGTCCGGCACCGTCACCATCTCCGGACCCAACGAGGTGACCAGATGCACGGTGTCGCCACGGAACAGGGTTCCGGAGGCGGGGGACTGGGAGATGACCGCACCCTGGGGCACGCTGCCGGAGTGCGCCTGCGCGCTGGTGACCGTGAAACCGGCCTCCTGGAGGGCGGCGCGGGCGCTCTCCCCGCTGCGCCCGCCCTGGTCGGGCACCGTGATGGGCTGCCGTCCCTGAGAGACCACGATGTGCACCTCGCCGCCGGCGGGAAGCGCGTCGGCTGAGGAGGACTGGGAGACGATCTCGCCCTCCGGCGCGGTCTCGGAGTACTCCGGATCGTCCTGGACGAGCTCCAGCCCGAGCGTCTCGACCTCGGTGCGGGCACTGTCGAGGTCGAGGCCGACCAGCTGGGGGACCGGGAAGGTCTGCTCCCCCTTGGAGACCACCACCTGGATGTCGGCACCCTTCTTCACGGTGCTGCCGGTGGACGGGGAGGCGGAGATGACATGACCGGCCGGGACGGTCTCGTCGAACTGCTCCTGGGTGCTGACGGACAGCCCGGTCGCGGTGAGCGAGGCCTCGGCATCCGCGAGAGGCGTTCCGATGACGAGCGGGACGGTCCGATCGGCGCCGGGGCCGGTGTTCAGATACCAGTCGCCTCCGGTCCATGCCCCGAACGCGAGCGCGGCGATCAGGCTCAGCGTGGCGAGGAGAGCCATCGGCCGAGAGCGTCGCCGGGTCCCGTGCGGGAGGTGACGCCCCCGGGGTGTGCGCGGTGCCCGCAGCACCACGACCCGCCGATCATCCCCGTCGTCGTCGGCGTCCTCCTCCGGCTCGGCGGCCGGCGGCTCGGAGTCTTCCTCGACTTCCCCCTCGTCCGCGGGGGAGGGGGAGGCCACGGCGTCGCGGGCCGGTCCCGGCTCGGCGTCCCCACCCGGAGCGAGCAGATCGGCGGGGAACGTGCGCGGCCCGTGGTCGAGCGCGGAGGCGACCTCCTCGAGAGAGGTGGTCATCTGCGGGACATCGGAGGTGTCGGTCATCTCCCGCACCTGCGGCCGGGACTCGAGCACGCCGGCGGGCAGAGTCTCGGCGAGCTCCCGCACCGCATGCAGCAGGTCCGCCGCGGTGGCCGGCCGCTGCTCGACCTGCCGTGCCGAGGCCCAGGTGACCAGCGAGTCGAGCTCGCGGGGGATGCCGGAGACGAGCGCGGAGGGTGCCGGGATGTCCTCGTGGACGTGCTGGAAGGCGATATGGACCGGCTGTTCGCCCAGGAACGGCTGACGCCCGGTGAGCATCTCGAACAGTACGATCCCCAGGGAGTACAGGTCACTGCGCTCGTCGGCGTGACCGCGCGTGACCACTTCGGGGCTGATATAGGCGACCGTCCCCAGCAGTGCCGCGCTGGCGGAGGAGTTGTTCGAACCGGTGGCGCGGGCCAGACCGAAGTCGGCGACCTTCACCAGGTCGTCCTGGTCGATGAGGATGTTCTCGGGCTTGATGTCGCGATGGACGATGCCGGCCTCGTGCGCGGCCACCAGGGCCTGCAGCACCTGGGTCGTGATCGCGAGGCTGTCGCCGAGGGTGAGCCGCTCCTGGCCGAGGAGGCGGGCCCGGAGAGTCTCGCCCTCGACCAGCTCCATCGCGAGGTAGATGCGATCCTCATCCTCGCCCTGGTCGAACACGCCGACCACGTTGCGATGGGCCAGGCGGGCGGCGGATCGTGCCTCCCGACCGAAGCGGCGCCGGAAGTCCTCGTCCATCGCCAGATGGGGATGCATGATCTTCAGGGCCACCACGCGGTCGAGCCGCTCGTCGTGTCCGCGATGAACGGTCGCCATTCCGCCGCGCGCGATCAGCTCCTCGACCCGGTAGCGGTCATCGAGGAGCTGGCTGATGCCGGGGGAAGTCGACGTCGCCGCGCTCACGGGGCCAATCTAGGTGGACAGGTGCCCGGGAAGCGGCACCGACACACTGCGCTCGCAGGTGCGAATGCGAGGCGGAGCCCACGCCGGACTCGTTCCGGGGTGCGCTCGGGCGCGCCGACGTGGCACTCTGGTGCCGTGAACGACCTCGATGAACTCATCCCTGAATGGCTCCCTCTCCCCGACGTCGCCGAGCGGCTGGACGTGGAGGTCTCGCGTGTCCGGCGCATGATCGAGGAGGGACAGCTGATCGCACTGCGCCGCGGACACCCGGTGGTGCGCGTGGTCCCCGCCCTGATGATCGCCGAGGACGGCCTCATCCCGCACCTGGCGGGCACCCTCACCATCCTCCGTGATGGCGGCTTCGAGGACGAGGAGCTGCTGGTGTGGCTCTTCACCGAGGACGAGTCGCTGCCGGGGCGGCCGATCGATCATCTCCGCCGCGGCCAGCGCGGCGAGGTGCGTCGGCGCGCGCTCGCCCTCGCGCTCTGACCCCGTCGGCCACGGCCCGCTGGTGAGCCACCGCCCTGTCACGCGGTGAAGTCCTCCACGTCGGTCGCCAGCGTGGCGAGTGCACCGAGGCCGGCGCGGCCGGTCCGTCCCAGCATCGACGCGTCCGCGAGCAGGAGGCGTCCGTGCTGCGCCCGCTGCCGGACCTCCTGCACCACTGACGCCACGGCTCCGGTGGAGATCATCAGGTCGTGCACCGACGCGACCTCCTGGGCGGAGCTCCCGGCGCGACCGACGACCTCGGCGAGCAGGGCACGGTCCTCCGCCCCCGCCGCCGCCTCCGTGCGTGCCAGCAGCACGGTGCGCTTGCCCTCGACGATGTCCCCGCCGATCGGCTTGCCGGTCTCGTGCTGGTCGCCGATCACGCTGAGCAGGTCATCGCGCAGCTGGAAGGCGGTGCCGACCTCGATCGACCACCCTGAGAGCGTCTCCAGCGCCTCCTGGGAGCCACCCATCAGCGCGGCACCGATCCGCACCGGTCTCAGCACCGTGTAGGGGACCGTCTTCCAGCGGATCACCGAGAGTGCGGCCTGCTCCGCATCGACGGCGGAGGAATATCCGCCCGCCTGGTGCAGGATGTCCAGGAACTGTCCCGACATCACCTCGGTGCGCAGGGCATCGAACTCGCGGCGGGCGGCGGCGACGGCGCGGGGCTCGCCCTCGACGCCGGCGGCGATCTGCTCCGCCCAGCTCAGCGCCAGGTCCCCGAGCACGATCGCGACCGCGGTCCCGAAGTCCTCTGCGGAGCCGGTGAGCCCGCCGTCGCGGTGGTACTGGTCCGCCTGGACGTGGAGCGCCGGCCGACCACGCCGCACGGGGGAGTGGTCGATGACGTCGTCGTGCATGAGCGCCGCCGCCTGGACCAGTTCGATCGCGGCACCGTAACGAGCCAGAGCGCTGATCTGAGCCTCCGTCGGCTGCTCCTGGCCGAGGGCCGCGATACCGCCCCAGAAGCAGAAGCGGGGACGCAGCAGCTTGCCGCCCTCGAGATAGTCGAGCAGCCGGTCCGCCAGCTCGGCGGTCTCGGGCGATATCGCCGACAGCTGTCGGCGGCGCTCCGCGAGCTCGTCGTGGGTGATCTCCGCGACCCGGGCGACCAGCCGTTCATCGAGGTCATGCAGCCGCGCGTCGACGGGTGGGGTGTCAGCGGAGGTCATCGGGAGCGTCCTTTCTCACGGGCCCGACGATCCTCCCACGTCCAGCTGGGCGGCAGCGCACCCGGGCGACGGTTCCTCCCCAGACCCGGTCCGTCCCCATCCAGGACCCCGTCGTTCCGCGGTGGCCAGGACTCGGACAGGGTCTCCTGCATGACGACCAACACCACTCCCGCTGACCATGGCCGACACCTCCTGGGGACGAAGGATCCCGGCGAACTGCTCGCGGAGACCCGTCTCTGCCTGGGTGAACCGCCCACCGACTGCCTGATCCTCGCCGGCTGCGCCGAGATGGGCACATCCGCGATGATCACCCGCTCTCCGCTCCATGAGCTGCTGGGCCCCCGCGGGGGCCCGAACCTGGAACGCCACCTGGCGCTGATGCGTGATCGAGGTTCCGGGGCCGTCCAGGCGCTGATCGTGCTCGGCGACGGTCACCAGGATCTGCTCGCCCCGGTCGTCGAGGACATCCTGCAACGGGCGGGAAAGATCGTGCACGCTGCCGCACAGGCACTCGGCGCCGAGACCCGCACCCTGGTGAGCGTCCACGGGGCGGCGGCCTCGACCTGCTGGACGCTGCACCGTGTACCGGGCCGCCCCGGCGATGCCGAGGTGCAGCTGACGGAATCGGGGCCGCTGCGCGAGTTCGCCGACACCCGGGCAGCGGCGACCGCGGTGCTGCGGGGCCGTCCGGTCCCGCGGCCCGAGGTGCATGAGAGGCAGCTTCTCAGGATCGGACGGGACCTGGAGCTGCCGGCCGTCGACATCGCCTCCGCGGCGGACCCCGGCGCTCTCTTCACGACCGCACGCACGGCGCTCGTCCCGCTCCTCGCGGAGCCCGGGACGCTCTCGGAGCAGGACCGGATGACGAAGTGTGAACAGGTGGCAACGCTGCTGTCCGCGGTGGCCGTGGACCGGCTGCACTGGGAGCTCCTGGCCCAGTGCGTCGAGCACGGCGGATCGCGCGAGATCGACCGGGAGACCCTCCTCCAGCGGCTCGTCACCGATCGGGAATGGGTGCCCCACCCGGATGTCTGTGCAGGTGGAGACTGGTACGTGGGGTTGGGGCAGATGCGTTCGATCGCGGCGGCGGCGACGTCGGGCGGGACCCCGGCGCAGCGCAGCACGGCACGGTCCGCATGGCGGGCGCTGACGGCACTGCTGGTGCTGCTGGCGTGGTGGAATCACCGCTTCGCCACCGCCGGGGGTCTCGTCGACGAGCTCCGGGAGGAGGAACCGGACTCGACTCTGGCACCCTTGCTCTCACGGATGACCGACACCCCGATCTTCCCCGCCTGGTGGCCCAGCACCTGACCCGAGGACACATTCCGCGGGACCGGGAGGGCTCTGAAGGAGCAGCACCGATGACCATTCTCGGAGAGCACCGCGACGTCGCTGCGGCCGCCTCCGTCCATGACGGAGGGCCGGGTCCGGACGTGCAGACGCGACCGACCGGACGCACGGGCGGTGCCTGGCACCCGCGGTGCGGCGTCGGTGATCGCCGCTTCGCCCGGCTCGGTGCGCTCGAGCTCGAGAGCGGCGCCGTGCTCGAGGACGCCACCCTCGCCTACGAGAGCTGGGGGAGTCTGGACGAGGACCACGGGAATGCCGTGCTGGTGCTGCACGCGCTGACCGGGGACTCGCATGTGCGCGGACCGGCCGGTCGATCCCATCCGAGCGAGGGGTGGTGGGAGGAGATGGTCGGTCCCGGCCGTCCGATCGACACCGACCACTTCTGCGTGATCGCCCCGAACGTCCTCGGCGGCTGTCAGGGGAGCACCGGTCCCAGCTCGCCGGCTCCCGACGGCCGTGCCTACGGTTCCCGATTCCCGCACCTGACCACCCGGGACCAGGTGGCCGCCGAGCGCCGGCTGCGCGAACAGCTGCGCATCGGCCGCTGGGCACTGGTCATCGGCGGCTCCATGGGCGGGATGCGAGCCCTCGAATGGGGCGTCTCCCATCCGGACGAGGTGGAGCGGCTCGCGGTGATCGCCTCCTCCGCCCGGGCGACGGCGGACCAGATCGCCTGGAACAACGCCCAGATCGCCTCCATCCGGCTGGATCCGGAATTCCACGGCGGCGACTACTACGACGTCGGAGACGGCCCCCGGACCGGTCTCGGCATCGCCCGCCGGATCGCGCACACCACCTACCGCACAGCAGAGGAGCTCGAGGACCGCTTCGGCAACCGTCCTCAGGGGCAGGAGGACCCCCACGACGGCCGCGGCCGCCATCAGGTGACCAGCTATCTCGATCATCATGCGGGAAAGCTCGCCCGACGCTTCGACGCGAACTCCTATCTCACGCTGGCCGAGACGATGAGCACCCATGACGTGGGTCGCGGCCGCGGCGGGGTGGCCGCCGCACTGCAGCGGGTCACGGCCCGGACCCTCGTGGTCGCCATCGACTCGGACCGGCTGTTCCCTCCTGCGCTGGTGCAGGAGACGGCTCTCCACATCCCCGGGGCGAACTGGCACGTGGCGTCGTCGCCCGTCGGGCACGACGCCTTCCTGCTGACCCATCCGGGACTGGAGGAGTGGATCAGCGACCTCCTCGGCGTCTAAGCTGACCTGGCGGGTCACCGCGCGCCACCGCCGGCGCACGGAAGACCGAGAACCGCTCGCACAGTGAGGAGACGTCGCATGACCATCGTCGTGGGGTACTCCCCGTCGGGCCAGGGACGGGCCGCACTGCGTGCAGCCCTGCGCTACGTGGCACGCAACGCCGAGGGGATGGCCATCGCCTCGCACCAGTACCACGACGCGGAGCGGGGGGTCACCGCCGCGTCCGAGGACGAGGTGCGGGCGGAGCTGGAACGGGTCGGCATCGAGTGCGGAGACGTCACCGTGCACAGCAGCCCGGAGCGTGACATCGGGGAGTTCCTGCTCTCCGTCGTCGACGAGGTCGACGCGAGCCTGGTCGTGATCGGACTGCGGCGCAAACCCCCCATCGGCAAGTTGAATCTCGGCGCCTCCGCGCGCCGGGTGGTGCTCGGCGCGCCGTGCCCCGTCCTCGCAGTCAAGGACGATCCTCTGATCATGGAGAACGGTCGCTTCCGAGCGTCGTGAACGGGTGGGAATAAACCCGTGCGGGGGGCGTTATACTCGACAGGCTTGACGGCACCGTGCGTTCGTGCGCCGTGATACCGGTGAATACCGGATCCGCACCGCACAGCGCAGACCGCGAGCCGCGCCGAGAAGACCGATCGCCCGAGTGTGGCGGACCGCCCGCACCGGGCCGCCGCCGGAAGAAGGAACTCTGTGACCTCCTCCAGTACTGCTGAGACCTCGCCCAC
>JAKDNE010000303.1 GCA_030451965.1 Brachybacterium sp.
GCCTGCAGGCCGACGTGGGAGTCGCCCATCTCGCCCTCGATCTCTGCCTTGGGCACCAGGGCCGCGACCGAGTCGATGACCACGACGTCCAGGGCGCCGGAGCGGATCAGCATGTCCGTGATCTCCAGGGCCTGCTCGCCGGTGTCCGGCTGGGAGACCAGCAGGGCGTCGGTGTCCACGCCGAGCTTCTTCGCATACTCCGGGTCCATCGCGTGCTCGGCGTCGATGAAGGCGGCGATGCCACCGTTGCGCTGGGCGTTGGCGACCGCGTGGAGGGCGAGCGTCGTCTTGCCGGAGGATTCCGGGCCGTAGATCTCGACGATGCGCCCGCGGGGCAGCCCGCCGATGCCGAGCGCGGCGTCCAGCGCCACCGAACCGGTGGGGATGACCTCGACGGGCGGGCGGGTGTCGTCGCCCAGGCGCATGATCGAGCCCTTGCCGAACTGTCGGTCGATCTGGGCGAGGGCATTGTCGAGCGAGGAGCTGCGGTTCTTCTCGGTCGACTTCGAGACCGGGGGCTTGGATGCTGACTTCGGTGCAGCCATGTGCTTGTTCCTTCCTGAGGGCCGGGAGTGCCGACGCGGTGACCAGTGCGGCCACAGTAGGCGTCGACCCCGACATTCGCCGCCGCCCCGGCCCCGCTGTGGACGGCGGAGGATGGGGAGGAGAGATCAATGCATGGGTGACGTGCTGGAGGGACCGTCGAGGAACACGATACCGAACAGACGTTCGAACGCGGGGAGATATCGGCGTGTCGCCGCTGCGCTCTGCGCGCACTGCTCATCGGGCCGATGGCCCATGGACCCGGCAACGACCGAGACGTCACTGTCGTCGCTGCTGCGCGGGGATCTCCCAGCGTGCGGACTCCGGTACGTCCATGGCATCGCACAGCGCATTCCACACCGCACGCACGGCGACCCCGCGCTCGAGGGCCTGCGCGGCGCTGAGGCCACCGATCTCCTCGAGCACGAGGTCGTGCGTGTACGTGCGGGCGAGGGCAGGGCCGAACACGTGGTCGGCCAGCTCCGCGAATTCGCTGCGCCGCACCTCAGCGGGCGCCGACGAGCGGCGCGGTGCCGTCCGCGAGACCCTCGGGGACCGTGTCCGGGATCGTCACCTGCTCGGCGATCGCGATCCTCTCGGACACCTCGCGCAGGACGAAGGACAACGGGAGGCCCAGCGCATCGGTCACCGAGACCAGCAGCTCGCTGGACGCCTCCTTCTGACCGCGCTCGATCTCACTGAGGTAACCCAGCGACACACGGGCGTCGGAGGACACCTGCCGCAGCGTGCGGCCCTGGGAGCGGCGCGCATCGCGCAGCACGTCGCCCAGCTCCTGGCGGAACAGGATCATGGATCTGCCTCCCTTCCTCTGACTCGGGGGGAACGTGTGGTGCAGTTCGGGATTTCGGTACGTCATCGTCATCACGAACAGTCCAACGCTGTGCCCTACGAAAGTGTTCCCCCGAGTGTAGTGGCCCACCCCCGAGGGTTCGCTGAACCGTGTGCATGCCGAGACGGTGGGGAGGACAGATCCGCCCGGCACGGCTGAGCTGGGCTGCCGTCTATTCCTCGAGCGCAGCGCGCAGCATCCGGATCGCCGCGTCGACGGCCAGGGCCCGGATCCGGCTTCTCCCGCCGCTGAGACGGAGTTCACGGGTGAGCGTGGGCCGGTCCCGCCGGGCGAGTCCGAGCACGACGGTCCCCTCGGGGACGCCGCGCTCGTCCGGCCCCGGTCCGGCCACCCCCGTGGTGGAGACGGCGAGGTCGGTGAGGTACAGGGACAGCGCCCCCTCGGCCATGGCCGCGGCGACCTCCGCGGTGACCGCCCCGGTGGCGGCGAGCCGGGCGGCATCCACCCCGAGCACCCGGGACTTGGCCTGCAGGGAGTAGCAGGCCGCTCCCCCCGCGATCACCGCACTGGCCCCGGGGACGTCCACCAGGCGGGCCACCACGGCCCCGGCGGTCAGGGACTCCGCGGTGGAGAGCGACCAGCCCCGCTCCGCGGCCCGTCGGATCACGCCGGCGGGGTCGGCATGGGGCACGGTGGCGGGCGAGTCGTCGCGCGGGGCACCGCCGGCGTCGGCCATCAGGCCTCGGCGCCGCCGGCCAGGGCTTCGCGCCGCAGCCGCAGTCCGTCCTTGAGGTTGACCAGCCCGGACCACACGGTCAGCACCACAGCCAGGAGCATCAGGGCGAGCCCGATCCAGAGCGCGGGGGCCCACCACACCTCGAACGGGATCAGGCAGAAGGTGATGGCGATGGTCTGGACCATGGTCTTGGCCTTGCCCGCCATGTTCGCCGGCAGCGCTCCATACTTCAGGATCGTGAACCGCATGACGGTGATCCCGATCTCGCGCACCAGGATCAGGATCGTCATCCACCACGGCACGTACTCCCACACGGACAGCATGATCAGCGCCGCACCGGTCATCGCCTTGTCCGCGATGGGGTCCATGATCTTGCCGAAGTCGGTGATCAGGTTCCGGCTCCGGGCCAGGTGGCCGTCCGCGAAGTCCGTGATCATCGCGAGCACGAACACCCCGGCGACCAGCAGCCGGCCGGGCACCGAGTCGGCGTACAGGAGCGCGAGGACCACCAGCAGCGGCACCATCGCGCACCGCACCATGGTGAGGATGTTGGCGATGTTCCAGAGCGGAACCTCTGCGGTGCGCGGTGCGGTCATCGGTGGCTCCTGGGCTGGTGGTGGGTGAGCGGCGGGACGGGGCGGGGTCGCGGTGGAGCGGGGCGGTCAGCGCCCCGTGAGGTTCCAGGCGTCCTCGCTGTCCTCACCGGACTCGTCGTCGTAGTAGTCGGTGTCCGGTGCCGAATGGTCCTCGGCCAGCGGATCATCACCGTAGCGATCGTGGGAGTCGCCCGCGCCCTCGGTCTCGACCGGGGTGCCCGGGGTGAGATCGACGGCCTGGTCCGCGCCATAGGGCTCCTCGCCGACCTCCTCGGACGGCTCGTCCTCGCCGCGGATCCGGGCGATGGCGGTGCCGAGCTCATCGGGGTGGATGAGCACGTCGCGGGCCTTGGACCCCTCGGAGGGGCCGACGATCTCCCGCGACTCCAGCAGGTCCATCAGACGGCCCGCCTTCGCGAATCCCACCCGCAGCTTGCGCTGCAGCATCGAGGTGGAGCCGAACTGCGTGGTCACCACCAGCTCGGTCGCCTGCAGCAGCACGTCGAGATCGTCGCCGATGTCATCGTCGACCAGCTTCTTGGCGGCGACGACCTGGACGTCCTCGCGGTAGTTCGGCTTCATCTGGGTCTTGACGTGGTCGACGACCTTGTGGATCTCCGACTCGTTGACCCAGGCGCCCTGGACGCGCATCGGCTTGGCCTTGCCCATCGGGTGGAACAGGGCATCGCCCTGGCCGATGAGCTTCTCCGCGCCGACGGAGTCGAGGATGACGCGCGAATCCTGCAGCGAGGAGGTCGCGAACGCGAGCCGGCTGGGCACGTTGGCCTTGATGATGCCGGTGACGACGTCGACCGACGGGCGCTGGGTGGCGAGGATCAGATGGATCCCGGCCGCGCGCGCCAGCTGGGTGATCCGCTGGATGGACGCCTCGACGTCGCGCGGGGCGACCATCATCAGATCCGCGAGCTCGTCGACCACGACCAGCAGGTAGGGGTACGGGGCCAGCCGACGCTCGCTCCCCGCGGGGACCTGGATCTCCCCGGCACGGACGGCCTTGTTGAAGTCGTCGAGATGCTTGAACCCGAAGGTGGCGAGGTCGTCGTAGCGAGCGTCCATCTCCTTCACCACCCATTCGAGGGCCTCGGCGGCCTTCTTCGGGTTGGTGATGATCGGCGTGATCAGGTGCGGGATGCCCTCGTAG
>JAKDNE010000304.1 GCA_030451965.1 Brachybacterium sp.
GGCGAGACACTGCACCTCCCCCGCCCGATCCACCTCGCGCTGCGGGACGGACGGGTGCGCCGCGCCCATACCGCGCAGCGTCCCGCCCCGACCGGGCCCGAGCGCACCGAGCGGATCCCCGGCTCCCGCACCGCCCAGGCCGTCGAGCACGCCTTCGAGGCGCTGCGCCTGCTGGGCACGGTGCGCAGCTTCGACGAGGACCCGCCCGGAGTGCTGCGCCGCGGCGGGCTGCCGCAGCGGGATCTGCGACGGCTCGCCGAACGGGCCGGCACCACCGTGCCGGGCCTGGCGACCGTGCTGCAGTCCGCCTGGCAGGCCGGGCTGATCGGGCACGACGGCCAGGAGTGGCGCCCCACGAAGGACTGGGACGCCCACCGGCTGCTGCCCGCCGAGCAGCGCTGGGCCGAGCTGGTCCTGGCCTGGGCCCACGGCCACCACCTCGCCGCGGTGGTCGGCACCCCGGACTCCTCCGGCACCGGCCGCTCCCTGCTGTCCGACCTCACTCGTCGCGACGGGGTGCGCACCCGGCGCGGCAGCCTGCTGCAGGTGCTGCGCACCTCCCCCACTGTCGAGGCGACCGAGGACTCCCTCGCCGCCGCGCTCGCCTGGGCGTTCCCGCTGGTCCCGGCCGAGGTGATCCGGGAGGAGACCGCGGCGCTCCTGGTCGAGGGCGAGGTGCTCGGCGTGGTCGACGGTGGAGCTCTCACCGTGCTCGGTCAGGAGCTGGTCCTCGCCCTGGACGAGGAGGTCACCAGCGCCGATGACCGGCTCGCCGCCGCGCTCCGGGAGGCCGCCCCGCCCCCGGTGACGGAGGTGCTGCTGGATGCCGACCTCACCGTCGTGGTCCCGGGACGGCCCGCGGAGTCCCTGCTGTCGCTGCTGGACTGGACGGAGATGGTCTCCCGCGGTGGGGCGCTCACCCTGCGCTTCACCACGGCCTCCGTGCGTCGCGCCCTCGCGGACGGACGCAACGGCGAGGCCCTGCTGGCGCTGCTGGCGGAGGTCTCCCGCTCCCCCGTCCCGCAGTCGCTGACCTACCTGCTGCACGATGAGCAGCGTCGGCACGGCCGCGTCCAGGTCTCCCGGGCCACCACCGTGCTCACGGCGGAGGCGGAGGTGCTCGATCTGCTGCAGATCGCTCCCGAGGCCGCCGCCCTCGGCCTGCACCGGCTCGCCCCCACGGTCGCCGTCACCCTCTCGGATCCCGGGTTCGCGCTGCAGGTGGCCCGCCAGTCGGGACTGTCCCCGCAGGCCGTGGGGCCCGATGGCCGACCCGTGGCGGAGGAGCTCACCCACGCGCTCCGCGGCGGTCCCGTGGAACCGGACCTGGTCACCATCGAGGGTCCGGAGCTGCGGGTGCCCGCCGCCGAGGCGGTGGCACGGCTCCGAGCCGCGGAGGAGGGCGGCGCCGACCTCTCCGTCACCGACCGGCTGCTGGACGCCATCGCCCGCAGCGAGGAGATCCCGCTCGGCATCGTCGACGGGCGCGGCGGAGTGGTGGTCAAGCAGGCCCAGCCCCTCTCGCTCGAGGGCGGACGGCTGCGGGCCCGCGAGGCGGGCCGGGACGAGGAGTTCACGGTCCTGGTCCACCGGGTGACGCTCGGCTGACCCCGCGTCTCGGGTCGACGACACGCCATGGGGAGTCCTCCCCATGGCAGTCCCCTCCCAGCCCACGTAGTCTTTCGCTCGCCAGGGCCGGGAGCGCCAGTACCGCCGGACACGCGACCGCACCCGACCTGGACCGGGCCCACCCGCGGGCCCTGCACACAGACCATCAGGACGAAGGGGATTCCCATGACCTCACCCACCTCGGGTTACGACATCGAAGCCATCAAGAAGAAGGCGCTGATCTGGACGATCGTCGGCTTCATCTGCGGCGGTGTCATCTCCGGCGTGCTCGGCCTGCTCGGCTACCTCAAGGCCGACACCGAGCCGGAGACCGCACAGAAGTTCACGAAGTGGGCCATGATCCTCACGATCATCGTGCTGGTCCTCTATGTCCTGCTCTTCGTCGGCAGCATCGTGGTCGGCATGATGGGCGCAGCCTCGGGGATGTGAGCCGCTCCCCCCATGCACGAAGGCCCCGGACCTCACTGGGCCGGGGCCTTCGTCGTGCTCAGGGGCGTCAGTCCTGCGTGGTCTCGCGGCGGTCCTCGGTCCACTCCACGTGGAAGGTGCCCTCGGCGTCGACGCGCTGGTAGGTGTGCGCACCGAAGTAGTCGCGCTGGGCCTGGACCAGGGCGGCCGGGAGGCGCTCGGCACGGACCGCGTCGTAGTACGACAGCGTCGAGGAGAACACCGGCACCGGGTAGCCGCTGGCGGCCGCGAACGCCACGATGCGACGCCAGGCCGGGATGCACTTGGCGATCTCGGTGGTGAAGTACTCATCGCTCAGCAGCAGCGGGAGCGTCGCATTGCGCTCGTAGGCCTCGGTGATGCGATCGAGGAAGCGGGCGCGGATGATGCAGCCGCCGCGCCAGATCCGCGCCATCGCACCCAGGTCGATGTCCCAGCCGAACTCCTCGGCACCGGCGGCGATCTCGTCGAAGCCCTGGGAGTAGGAGACCAGTTTCGCGGCGTAGAGCGCCTTCTGCAGGTCATCGATGAACTGCGCCGGATCGGCGATCTCGAGGGTCTGCGCCTCGGCGGGCAGCACCTTCCGGCCGGCCTCGCGCTGCGGCACGGAGCCGGAGGTGGAGCGGGCGAAGGTCGCCTCGGCGATGCCGGTGACCGGGACACCGAGGTCCAGAGCCGTCTGCACGGTCCAGGCGCCGGTGCCCTTCTGGGCGGCCTGGTCGAGGATGACGTCGACGAAGGGCTTGCCGGTGACGGCGTCGGTGTGGTGGAGCACCTCGGCGGTGATCTCGATGAGGAACGACTCCAGGTCCCCCTGGTTCCACTCGGCGAACACGTCGCCGATCTCGCCGGCGCTCTTGCCCAGTGCCTTGGACATGAGGTCGTAGGCCTCGGAGATGACCTGCATGTCGGCGTACTCGATGCCGTTGTGGACCATCTTCACGAAGTGACCGGCACCGTCGGCACCCACGTGGGTGCAGCAGGGCGCGCCGTCGACGTGCGCGGAGATCTTCTCGAGCATCGGGCCGAGGCGGTCGTAGGACTCCTTGGTGCCGCCGGGCATGATCGAGGGGCCGTTCAGGGCGCCCTCCTCACCGCCGGAGACGCCGGTGCCCACGAAGTGCAGGCCCTTCTCGCGCAGCGCGGCCTCACGCCGACGGGTGTCGCCGAACAGGGCGTTGCCGGCGTCGACGATGATGTCGCCCTCGTCCATCAGGCCCGCGAGCTCCTCGATCACGGCGTCGGTGGCCTTGCCGGCCTTGACCATGGCGATCGCGACGCGCGGCTTCTGCAGCGAGGCGACGAAGTCCGCCATGGACTCCGAGGGGTAGATCTCGCCGTCGGAGCCGTGCTCATCGATGACCGCCTCGGTCTTGCCGACACTGCGGTTGTGGATCGCGACCTTGAAGCCGTTGCGGGCGAAGTTGCGCGCCAGGTTGGAGCCCATCACCGCCATTCCGGTCACACCGATGTCCGCGACATCGGCGGGGGACGGAGCGAAACTAGCCATGGGTTCTCCTCAGATCGGGTGACTGTCCAGCCGGGCCGGGCACAGCAGCTGACGGGAGGTCGGCGTGCCGGGCGTCCCGGTCCTTCGGAGTCCATCTTAGGGATCTCCGCTCTTCGGTGCTCGGCAGTGCCGAGGCTTGCCGCGAGGACACCGCGGTGGGCCGGTCCCCGTCCCGCTCCCGGCGTAGCCTGAGGGGATGACCGACGGCCCCCTCATCGTCCAGAGCGACAAGTCCCTCCTGCTCGAG
>JAKDNE010000305.1 GCA_030451965.1 Brachybacterium sp.
CGCGAAGGGACATCCCTCGGGGGTGCTCGAGGTGCTCGCCATGCAGTCCTCCAGTGCGGCGTCGATCTGGTGCTGCACCTCGGCCTGGCTCGTCTCGTCGAGCGTGAAGTGCACATCGTGGCGGGGGATCGCTGTGTCCCCGAAGGCGGGCGGCACCTCGAGAGTGATCTGCGGCGCCTCCAGCCAGGGAGGCGGCTCGGGCAGGGCGACCTCATAGGTGCCGGGGAGCAGTTGCAGCACGACCGACGACTCGAAGGTCTCCGTCGCGGTCCGCAGCTCGGCGACGGGGACGCTGACGCCTTCGATCGCGATCTCCTGCACCCCGAACGGCAGATCGAGCCGCAGCCGAGGCAGCTCCACGGGCGTCAGCTCCCACACCGCCGGGGAGAAGGCACCGGTGTCGGTCGAGGTCAGGGTGAACGTGGCCTCCCCGCGTGCAGTCCCGGTGCGAAGCGAGGCGGTGACCGTCGCGGTGCCGGCCTCGACCGTGACCTGGTGGATCTCGAAGGTGTCCAGGCCGTCCTCGGCACCGTCGAGCATCTGTGGAGTCAGCACGGCCGCATTGGGAGCGGCCTGGGCGTGCGCGCGCACGGTCTCCAGATCGCCGTCGACCACGGCCTGGAGGAACTCTCGGGTGACCTGCTCCGGGCCCGTGGTGGCGCCGAGCAGGCGCGGGAGCGCGATGAGCAGAGCACCCACCAGGACCAGCACTGCGCAGGCGGCGATCACCCGTCGGCTCCGGCGGGACAGGCGGGAGGTGCCTCGCGGCGCGGGAGCGGGCTCCGCACCGCTGTCCCCTGCAGGGTCGGAGTGCGGCCCGGACCCTTCCCTCGCATCACCGGGGCCGGTGGGGCGGCGCTCCTGGTCCCAGCCCAGCGGCACGGCTCGTCCTCTCGTGCGATCCCGTCCTCTCGCCCCCATGCGGTGCTCCCCTCCGGGCTCGTCCGCGGTGCTCCCCGGCCGGCGTCCTCACCTGCTGCCAGGGTACGGTCCCCCGCGTCCCGGGTGCGAGCGACGAGGGAGAGCCGTCGGCCTCCGGGAGGTGCCCGTCAGAGCGCGCCCTTGCCCGCCTTCTCCCGGGCGCGGTCGGCGAAGCTGACGCCCATCGCGGCCAGGGTGAGCCCCATGATGATGGTCAGCGCGATGATGAACGCCTCGAGCCAGGCGGTGCCCCCCTCGGTGAGGGAGAAGATGATGCCGGGGATCATCGCGGTGCCGATCGCGGCGCCGGTGCGCTGGCCCAGCTGCAGGATGCCCCCGGCGACGCCGCCGAAGCGCGGATCCACGGAGTTCAGGGTGAGGGTCTGGTTCGGGGAGATGGTCATGCCCTGGCTGAGGCCCATCAGGGTCAGCGGCGCCGCCAGCCACCAGAAGGCGACCACGCCGCTCTCCACGAAGCCGGTCATCACCGCGGTGCCGGCCAGCCCCACGAAGGCGACACCGAAGCCGACGATCACCATGCGGCGCCCATAGGTGAGCACCCGTTTGCCGAGGGCCTGGGAGCTGATCGCGGCGGCGAACGAGGAGGGCACGCCCATCAGGGAGGCCTCGAAGGCGGTGTGTCCCAGATGCATCTGCAGGTACAGCGGCACGATGATCCACACGCTGGTGGCGCCCAGGAAGTACACCGCGACGATGAGGATGCCGTTGCGGAACGCCTGGTTGGCGAAGATCGCGGTGTCGACCATCGGGCTGCGGCCGCGGGGGGTGGGTCGCCCGGCCGCGGCGCTTGTAGCGCCGCTCCCACACCCACCACACGCCCAGGACCAGCAGCCCGGCGGGGAAGGACATCCACACCAGCACACCCACGCCGCGCTCGAGGAAGGGCAGCATGATCCCCAGGATCGCCAGGCACAGCAGAACTGCACCGACCGGGTCGAGGTCCGGCCGGCCCGTCCCCCGCGCCCTGTCGTCGGGGATGTACTTCAGGGCACCGAGGATCGCGATCACCCCGATCGGGGCGTTCATCAGGAACATCCAGCGCCAGCCCCATTCGGGACCGAGGATCTCGATCAGCAGCCCGCCGAAGACGGGCCCGATGGCGGTGGCGACGGCGACCGTGGTGGCCAGCAGCGCGAAGGCCCGTGCCCGGTCATGGCCGCGGAAGTGCTGCTGGATCAGTGCGACGGTCTGCGGGTTCAGCAGCCCCGAGCCCAGGCCCTGCAGGATGCGGGCGACGTTGAGCATCTCGACGCTCGGCGCGAAGCCGGACAGCAGGGAGCCGGCGGTGAAGACCCCGACGCCGATGATGAACATCCGCCGCCGCCCGGTCGCATCGCCCGCCCGACCCGCGGGGACCAGCAGCATGCCGAAGGCGAGCGCGTACCCGGAGATCACCCATTGCAGCTCGCCGGTGTTCGCCTCGAGGCCCTCACCGATCGCGGTCAGGCCCACGTTGATGACGCTCACGGCGATCAGGGCCATGAACAGCGGGGCGAGGAGGACTGCGAGGAGGGGTCTGCGACGCACCGGTGGGGTCAGCGCGCTGGGGTCGGGGATCACCGGATCACCTTATGCATTCGGTGCACGTTTGAGGAGGGTGTGGTGACTGGTGGGACAGGCCCGGGCGGGTCGGTGGTCAGGACGGCATCTGCGGTCCCTGTCGGTTCGGCGGGGGGCCGAAGGGGTTCTGTGCGGAGTCGACGAGCGGACCACGGGCGTCGTCACGGTAGGGGCCGGGCGGGATCGCATATGCGGTGCGCCCGGAGAGCAGCGGGGCGGAGGTCTGGATCGTGCGCATCGCGGGCCGATCCGAGTAGTCGATGCCCGAGAAGCGTCCGAACTGGCCCTCGGCGCCGGCGGGCCGGCGCACATCGGCCGTGGCGAGCATCGCCAGTGCATCTCCCGGGGTCGGGTAGCGGGAGGACCACACGTGCCCCGGCGGCAGCGCGGAGGTGAACAGCGACCCGCCGGGGCGGATCCACAGCGAGCCCGGAGCGGAGCGGTCGCGCAGGGCGTGGGCCCGCCAGGTGGTCACCGGATGGGAGGAGCCCCAGTTGACCCAGTGCACGAAGAGGCTCGGGTCGGTCGCGGCACGGTCGGCGAGCTCGTTGACGTTGACCTCGGCGCCCAGGTACTTCCCGCCGGAGAGCACCCCCATCACGCCGGGGGCGCCGGCGGGGCAGTGGGTGTACCCGAAGTTGTCGGCGGTGTACTCCTGGGCGCGGGACAGGGCCGGGCCCAGGATCGGGATCATCCGGATCACGGTGGTGAAGACGAGGCGGAAGTAGGAGACGTGGCCGGCGGCGAGATGGCCCACCTCGTGCCCGATCACGAAGCGCAGCGCCTCCGGGTCACGGGTGTGCCCGCCCACCTCGAACAGGTCGGAGTGGACGACGACGAAGCGCCGGAATCCGTGACCGGAGGCGAAGGCGTTGATCACGCCGTTGCCCAGCAGCACATAGGCATCGGGGACGCGCCGCATCCCGAACTGCTGGGCGGACTCCGCCACCATCCGGTACCCCTCGGGGAACTGGGTGGGGCTCATGCGCACGGCCCTGGTGCGCATCCGTGCGTACATGATCGCGCGGGCCCACCAGATCAGCACCGGCGCCAGCGGCAGGACGGCGACGAGCTGGAGGAGGAACGGCAGGATCCCGACGTACTGCCAGAGGCTGGCGACGCTCGCCTCGCCCTCGGTCACCTGCAGCACCAGGGTCGAGATGATGAGGCTCCACCACCCGATATAGGCCAGTGACGTCAGGGCGATGCCCGCCCCGAGCAAGGGCAGCTCCCAGGGATGGCGGATCCTCTTCTGGCCCAGGACGCCGTGCGAGGTCGCGCCGTTGATCAGG
>JAKDNE010000306.1 GCA_030451965.1 Brachybacterium sp.
GCGAAGAACGATGCCGGATCCTCGAGGTCCTCGGCGAGGATCCGGATCACCGTCCATCCGCCGCGGTGGAGCGTCGCATCCTTGCCGTGGTCCTTCCGGGCCTGCTCCGGGGTGAAGTGGTGCATGCCGTCGTACTCGATCGCGATCCTGCGCTCGGGATAGGAGAGGTCCAGGTAATACGCCTTGCGCCTGACCCCGTCCCAGACACGGTGGTTCGTCACGGGCTCCGCGTACCCGGCACGCCGCAGCATCAGACGGGTCCTGGTCTCCTGCGGGGAGTCCACCCAGTCACGAGCCTCTGCGGCCGCGGCTCGGAGGGCACGGACTCCCGGCCCGCGCAGGGACTGCGCTTCGTTGCGGATCGTCTCGACCGGGAGCCGCAGCCGCTCGCGCATTCGTGAGCCCAGAGCATCGACGCATGCGACGAGCTCGTCGTGCGACAGCAGGCCCGCCAGGTCGAGGAGCACATCGACCGGCCAGTCGAGCACGAGGCCGTCGTGCCGGATCTCCGGCCGACCCGTGCGGACATGGACGATCAGTCCCTTCGCCGAACGGCGTTTGGCGGTCGGCTCCACCCGCACGTGGATCGCGGCGCCGCCGCCCCAGGAGTGATGGTGGGGCAATGGCAGGCCGAGCAGCTCCGCCGCGGTGACATGGCAGAGCACCGAACCGGGGACGACGCGGCGGCGGGCGGTCCGCGCAACAGCCGGCAGATCCGCCGGAGCGTCCCGACGGGTAAAGCAACCCGGAAGGACCCGCCGGAACTCCCCCGACGAGCTCCGCCGCTCGCGCACCCCCATCCGCCGCAGACCCTGGCGGGTGAAGACACGCCGCGGAGGTACCGAGACGCGGCTCCTGCCGACGCTGCCGGGGGCCGTGTTCTCGTCCCCTGCTCTGCCGACCATACGGCGACGGTAGGCCCCCCCACCAGCCACCCCATATCGCTCACGGCCCTCCGCTGTGGACGAAGCGCTGCTGGGGAGGACCGATCACGAGGCGGCCCGGTGCTGCCACGGGTCACCAGGACGTCGCGCGCACGGAGACGAGGCGCGCAGGAAGAGCTGGACCGGTGACACGCCTGCCCGTTCCCTCGATACCACCCGCTGGTGGACGAGATCGGGGGAATGGACGCTTCCCCGCTGCATGTCGATGCCAGCGCCGACCGACGAGGAGCAGCGCGGGCCGCCCGGGCACCGCATTGCACCGGCCGATCGCGCGCGCGGCCGCTCAGCGGCGGATCGAGGCGAGGTGGTCGGCGATCCGGTCCATGGCGTCGGTGAGCAGATCGGTCCACGGCAGGGTGACCAGGCGCAGGTGGTCCGGGGTCGGGTAGTTGAAGCCCGTGCCGTGGTTGACCAGCAGCTTCTTCGAGCGCAGCAGATCGAAGGCGAACTGCTCGTCGTCCTCGATCCGGTACATCTCGCGATCGATCTTCGGGAACATGTACAGCGCACCCTGCGCCTTCTGGACGCTGACGCCGTCGATCGCGCTGAGCCCCTCGTAGGCGACATCGCGCTGCTCTCGCAGGCGCCCGCCGGGCAGCAGCAGCTCCTGCACGCTCTGGTGGCCGCCGAGCGCCGTGGCGACCACGTGCTGGGCCGGCACGTTCGGGCACAACCTCATGTTCGAGAGCACATCCAAGCCCTCGATGAAGCTCGTCGCATGCTCCTGGGGTCCGTACAGCGCCATCCACCCGGCCCGGAACCCGGCCACCCGGTAGGCCTTCGACAAGCCGTTGAAGGTGATGGTCAGCAGATCCGGCGCGAGCTTGGCGATGTGGGTGTGGACCGCGTCGTCGTAGAGGATCTTGTCGTAGATCTCGTCGGCCAGGATCATCAGCCCGTGCTTCCGGGCGACCTCGACGATCTCGCGCAGCACATGCTCGGGGTACACCGCCCCGGTGGGGTTGTTGGGGTTGATCACCACGATCGCCTTGGTCCGCTCGGTGACCTGGTCCGCGATGTCGGAGACGTCGGGCCACCACTGCTGCTCCTCAACGCAGCGGTAGTGCACCGCGCGTCCGCCGGCGAGCGCGACCGAGGCGGTCCACAGGGGGTAGTCGGGCGCGGGCACGAGCACCTCGTCCCCGTCATCCACGAGCGCCTGACAGGTCATCTGGATCAGCTCCGAGACCCCGTTGCCGAGGTAGATGTCGTCGAGCTCCATCCCCGGCATGCCCTTGGTCTGGTAGTACTGCGCGACCGCCCGGCGCGCCGAGACGATGCCCTTGGAGTCCGAGTAGCCCTGCGCCGTGGGCAGGGTGCGGATCATGTCGACCAGGAGCTCGTCGGGCGCCTCGAAGCCGAACGGCGCGGGGTTGCCGATGTTGAGCTTGATGATCTTGTGCCCCTCGGCCTCCATCCGAGCGGCTTCTGCGGGCACCGGTCCTCGGATCTCGTAGCACACGTCGCGCAGCTTCGAGGACTGGGTGAAGATCATTCGGGGGCTCCTGGCCTGGTCGGGGTTCAGCGACAGAGTACTGGGGACGGATCCGGGCCCGCAGCCGAGCGCGCCACGACGAGATGGCACTTGACACGGACGCACTTACTTTCATACTTTCAGTAATGAGAGAGCGCCGCCGCCCTCCCCTGAACGTCAACGCGCAGCAGCCCTGGAGGCCCTCGATGTCCATCCATCGGATCCCCGTCGACACCACCGTCACCGCCCCACGCCCCGGCAGGACCCAGCGCCTGCATCTCCGCGCCGCGGGGGTCTCCGTGGTCCTGGACGTCACCGACGGGCGGATCCCGACGATCGCCCACTGGGGCGCGGAGCTCGGTGAGCTCGGCGCCGCCGGCCTGGATGCGGTGTGCGAGGGCGCCGTCGATCCCGTCCCGCAGAACGCGGTCGACGTGCCGGTGCGGATCGGACTCCTCCCCCAGCAGTCCGACGGCTGGATCGGCCGTCCCGGCCTCAGCGGCTCTCGGCCCGATGGCTCCGGCTGGGTGCCGCGCCTGGTGACGGACGGCATCGAGCTCGACGGATACCTGTTGTCCAGTGCGCACGCGGAGACCGGCGCCGCGACGGTGCGCTTCGCACTGGCCGACGAGGAGCAGGGCCTGGACGTCGGCCTCGAGGTCCAGCTGCTGCCCACCGGACTGCTGCGCCTGCGCGCCACCCTCACCAACACGGGCGCCGCCCCCTACGCGCTCGATGAGCTGACCCTCGCCCTGCCGGTCCCGGCGGACGCCAACGAGCTGCTGGACTTCGCCGGACGCTGGACGAAGGAGCGCACCCCGCAGCGCCGCGCCTTCACCGTCGGCACCCACCTGCGCGAGAACCGCCGCGGCCGCACCGGCGCGGACGCCGCGCACGTGCTCCACGCCGGGCGGGCCGGCTTCGGCTTCCGGGACGGCGAGGTGTGGGGCGTGCACACCGCCTTCTCCGGCAACCACCGCCACCTCGCCGAGCAGAGCAACACCGGGCGCAGAGTGCTGGGCGGGGGCGAGCTGCTGCTGCCCGGCGAAGTTCGCCTGGGAACCGCAGAGCAGTACGAGGGGCCGTGGCTGTACGCCTCCTACGGCGAGGGACTGGATGCCGTCGCCTCCCGCTTCCACCGTCACCTGCGCTCCCGTGAGCATCATGTGGACCGTCAGCGGCCGGTCACCCTGAACGTGTGGGAAGCGGTCTACTTCGACCACGACCTCGCCCGCCTCACCGCCCTCGCCGACCGGGCCGCCGATCTCGGGGTGGAGCGGTACGTGCTGGACGACGGCTGGTTCGGCTCCCGCCGCGACGACTTCTCCGGGCTCGGGGACTGGGTGGTCTC
>JAKDNE010000021.1 GCA_030451965.1 Brachybacterium sp.
CCGACGCCGGTCTGCCCCAGCTGAAGATGTTCTCACCGCGGTACACCGCCATGCGGTCCGTGGTCGCCAGCGCCGTGATCCGGTGCCCGGAGGGATTCTTGAGCACCACCACCACGGCCCCTGAGGTCCAGTAGGCGGTGCTCTGCTCGATCACGGCGACCTCCGCCCACGGGAACCGGTGAGAGCGGAGCACGCTGAGGCCCTCGTCGTCGACGGTGAACTGGAGCCGGGTGCCGATCAGCACCATGGCAACGATGAGCAGCACGACCATCAGGCACATCACCGCTCCCAGCACCCCGGCGGCGGAATCCAGGGTGAGCAGCCAAGCGCCGGCTCCGAGCATGATGAGACAGGCGAAACCCACAACGCATCCCAGGCCAGCGCGGATCCACCCGATCCTGAGTGCCTGGTACCTGATCTCGGTCACCGGAGCGTCCTTCCCGACGATGCGATCCGGATCGCCCGTGGATGACGATACCGGCCCAAGGGGACTGCTCCCCATGGTGCATATACCGCCAGCCGCTCGGGTGCGCACACGAGGATCACTGGTGAACGGGAACGTGCTGAATACCGGCGAGGGAGATCTGCGCATAGGCTGGAGGCATCCGCCCCGAGCGAGAGGAGCGCCTCATGCGCGCCGTACTGATCGAGTCCGAGGGCGCGGCCCCGCGTCTGCTGGAGGATGCCGACGAGTCGCTGCTGACCGGTGACATCGGCCTCGACGTCCTGGTCTCCGGCCTGAACTTCAAGGACGGCATGGCCCTGGCCGGCACGGGCATCGCCCGCACCCATCCCCTGATCCCCGGCATCGACCTGGTGGGCCGGGTGACCGACGCCGCCGAAGCCGCCGACGGGCGCTTCTCCGCCGGGGACCTGGTGGTCCTCAACGGCGACGGGATCGGCGAGTCGGTCCACGGCGGCTTCGCGACCCGCGCCCGGGTGCGCCCCGACGCCCTGGTGCGCCTGCCCGCGACGCTCTCCCCCGACCATGCCGCCGCGATCGGCACCGCCGGGTTCACCGCGATGCTCGCGGTGCTGGCCCTGGAGGACGCGGGCGTCACGCCGGAATCCGGGGACGTCCTGGTCACCGGGGCCTCCGGCGGTGCCGGCTCGATCGCCGTCGCCCTGCTGGCAGGCCGCGGCTTCCGGGTGCTCGCCTCCACCGGCCGGACCGAGGAGAACGGGGAGTACCTGCGGGAGCTCGGGGCCGCCGAGGTGCTGGACCGGAGGGAGCTCTCCGAGGAGCCCGGACGCCCTCTGCAGTCCCAGCGCTTCGCCGCGGCGATCGACGGCGTGGGCAGCACCACGCTGGCGAACGTCCTCGCCCAGACCACCTGGGGAGGCACCGTCGCGGCGTACGGGATGGCGCAGGGCCCGGACCTGCCCACCACCGTGCTGCCCTTCATCCTGCGCGGGGTGACGCTGGCCGGGATCAATTCGGTCCAATGCCCGCTGCCTCTGCGCGAGCGCGCCTGGGATGCCCTGGCCCGCGAGCTCGACCCGGAGCTGCTGGACGGCATGACCACCGCCATCGGGCTCTCCGAGGTGATCGACCACGCCCCGCGGATCCTCGCCGGGCAGGTCCGCGGCCGCACCGTCGTGGAGGTGGACCGGTGACCATGCGCGCCATGACCATCACCGAGGACCATCGTCTCGAGCTCGCCGAGCTGCCCGAACCGGTCCCCGCACCCGGCGAGGTGCTCGTGGACGTGGTCGGTGCGGGCGTGAACCGCGCCGATCTCGCGCAGGTCGCTGGGAAGTACCCGCCGCCGCCCGGCGTCTCCGAGCTGCCGGGGCTGGAGATCTCGGGCCACCGCCGCGACACCGGCGAGCCGGTCCTCGCACTCCTGGCCGGCGGCGGCTACGCGGAGGTGGTCGCCGTCCCGGAGCCGCAGCTGCTCCCCGCACCCGCGGGGATGGACCTGGTCGACGCCGCGGGCGTGATCGAGACGTGCGCGACCGTGATCTCGAACCTCGTGCTCGAGGCGGGGCTCGCCGAGGGAGAGACCGTGCTGATCCACGGCGGCACCGGCGGCATCGGCACGGTCGCGATCCAGCTGGCCCGGCATCTCGGAGCCCGCGTGCTCACCACCGTCGGTTCCGACGAGGCGGTCCCGACGGTGCGCGGGCTGGGCGCGGACATGGCCTGGAACCGGCACTCCACCGATCTGCTGGCGGCGGTCCGGGAGACCGGCGGGGCGGATGTGATCCTCGACGTGGTGGGCGGACCGACGCTCGGCGACAACGTGGGGATGCTGCGCGAGCACGGCCGCCTGGTCATCATCGGCACCCTCGGCGGGGCGAGCGGGGAGCTGCCGATCGGGACGCTGATGGGCAAGCGCGGCCGGGTCATCGGCACCACCCTGCGCTCGCGCCCCACCGAGGCCAAGCACCAGATCCTCGAGGCCACCGAAGCGCTGGTCTGGCCCCTGCTGGCCTCGGGCGAGCTGCGGATCCCGCTCCACGCCCGCCTCCCGCTCGAGCAGGCGGCGGGGGCGCATGAGATCCTGCGCGAGGGCGGCCACCTGGGCAAGGTCGTCCTGGAGGTGGCACCGCCCGCACGCCGGCGCTGATCAGCCCAGCAGCTGCTCCAGCACCAGCACGGCGCCGCCCTCGTAGATCGAGGCGGTGACGACGTCGGCGACATCCTTCACGCCCTGCGGGGCCTGGCCCATGGCCACGCCCACGCCGGCCCAGGTGAGCATCTCGGTGTCGTTGAAGCCGTCGCCGACGGCGACCGTGCGGTCCTGGTCGATCTCGAGCCGTCCGCGCAGCACCTCGAGGGCGCTGGCCTTGGAGATGCCGGGGGCGGCCATGTCGAGCCAGGCGGTCCAGCCGATCGAGTACTCGACGCCGTGCACCCCGGATTCGGCGATGACCTCGGAGAACTCCTGTGGGGAGAGGTCCGGCACGTGGACCACGACGCGCACCGCCTCGAGCTCCATCAGCTCGTCGAGATCGCTCTCGATCGCCTGGACCCCGAAGCTCGCGTCCTGGAACCCGGGAGTCGAGCGGAACGTCCCGTCGGACATCTCCACCGCGTAGTGCGCATCCGGTGCGACCTCCCGCAGGGTGCGCAGCGCGTGGCCGGGCTGGAAGGCGCGGGTGTCGATGATGCGGTGGCCGCCCGGGATCTGCGGATCCAGCTCGATGGTGACCGCGCCGTTGGAGCAGACCGCGTAGCCGCTGGTGATCCCGGCGGTCTCGACGATCGGCAGCGTGGCGCCGAGGGAGCGGCCGGTCGCGATCACGACGGTGTGCTCCCTCGCGGCCAGCTGCAGGATCCGATGCATCTCGGGCGTCATCGCACCGTCGTGGTCGACGAGGGTCCCGTCGACGTCGAGACCGATCATCAGCCTCGAGCCGGCCAGGCCGGTCAGGTGCTCCCGGAGGCGGGCGCGGGTGGCCTCAGGATCGGTGATCGAGGCCGGGGTCGAGGTGGGCGTGGCTGTCATGTCACGCACTGTGGCATCGCCGCCCGACGAACGGGTGAACCATCGGTGACGAAGAACTTCCCGCATGCGGCGGAGGGGGGACGATGACGCCATCTCAGGCTGCGCCCCCCACGACCTCGAAGACCTCACGCCCGCCGAGGTAGGGGCGCAGCCCCTCGGGGACCACGACCGAACCGTCGGCCTGCTGATGATTCTCGAGGATCGCCGCGAGGAAGCGGGTGGTGCCGAGCGTGCCGTTGAGAGTGGCGACCGGGCGCAGCCCGTCCGCGGTGCGCTCGCGGATGTTGAGCCGACGCGCCTGGTACTGGGTGGTGTTCGAGGTCGACGTGAGCTCGCGGTACGTGTCCTGGCTGGGCATCCACGCCTCGCAGTCGAACTTGCGGGCGGCGGAGGTGCCGAGGTCGCCCGCGGCGGTGTCGATGATGCGGTAGGGCACGTCGATGCGCGCCATCATCTCCCGCTCCCAGTCCAGCAGCCGCTCGTGCTCCTCGTAGGAGTCCTCGATCCGGCAGTAGGAGAACATCTCCACCTTGTGGAACTGGTGGACGCGGATGATGCCGCGGGTGTCCTTGCCGTAGCTGCCGGCCTCGCGGCGATAGCAGGCGCTCCAGCCTGCGTAGCGCAGCGGGCCGTCCGAGAGATCGATGATCTCGTCCTTGTGGTAGCCGGCGAGCGCCACCTCGCTGGTGCCGACGAGGTAGAGATCGTCGCCCTTGTCCAGGTGGTAGACCTCGTCGGCGTGCTCGCCGAGGAAGCCCGTGCCCTCCATCGATTCGGGCAGCACCAGGGTGGGGGTGATCATCGGCGTGAAACCGGCGTTCGTGGCCTGGTCGATGGCGGAGTTCAGGATCGCCAGCTCCAGCTGGGCGCCGACGCCGCGCAGGAAGTAGAAGCGGGCGCCGGAGACCTTCGCGCCGCGGGCCATGTCGATCGCCCTGAGCCCCTCGGCGATCTCGAGATGGTCCTTGAGCGGATGGTCGAAGCGCGGCACCTCCCCGACGTGCTCGCGCACGGTGAAGTCGTCCTCGAGACCCTCGGGAGCACCCTCGGAGAGGTTCGGGATCTCCCGGAGCGCCGCATCACGGGTGGCCAGGGCGGCGCCGGCCTCGGCCTCGAGCCGCTTCACGTCAGCCGCCAGCTGTTTGACCTCGGCCAGCAGCGCCTGCTTCTGCTCACCCTGCGCCTGGGCGACCTGCTTGCCGAAGGCCTTCTGCTCGGCGCGCGCGGACTCGAAGGCCGCGGTGTTCTCCCGCCAGCGGACGTCGGCCTCCAGCACCGCGTCCACGGTGGCGGGGTCACGTCGGCGCGCCCGCTGGGCGTCACGGACAGCTTCAGGGTTCTCGCGCAGGTGCCGCAGATCGATCATCGCTCCAGAGTACCCGCGTATGCGCGTGCCGATACTCTGACGACATGGACCTCACTCTGCTGCTGCTGAGCATCACCACGGTGGTCATCGCCGTGATCACCATCGTGCTGCTCGTGATGGTGCTGCGGCATCTGGGCCGGCACCGTCGCGAGCTCGCCGCGCTGAAGGCGGCCACCCAGCGGCACACGGCCACCGATGCCGACAACCCCGAGGAGGGGACGACAGATCCCTCGGCCGACGACGACGGCTACCTGCACCGGGTCGCCGTGGTGCTGAACCCCTCGAAGTTCACCGACACCGGGTCCTTCCGCCGGACGATCACCGACACGGTGGAGCGGATCGAGGGTGCCGAGGTTCTCTTCTACGAGACCACGATCGATGATCCCGGCACAGGGCAGACGGAGCAGGCCGTCGCGGACGGTGCCGATCTGGTGATGGCCGCCGGCGGCGACGGGACGGTGCGCCTGGTCGCCTCGGTGCTGGCCGGCACCGATACCCGGATGGGCATCATCCCCACCGGCACCGGGAATCTGCTGGCCCGCAACGTCGATATCCCCTTGGAGGACCCGACCGCGGCGATGGTGATCGCGCTGACCGGCACGGACCGTCAGGTCGATGTCGGATGGCTGCGCGTCGGCGACTCGATGGCCGCCGCGCGCGCCGCCGAGCGTCAGATCTTCCTGGTGATCGCCGGGTTCGGGGCCGATGCGGAGATGATCGGCTACACGGATCCGGAGATGAAGAAGCGCATCGGCTGGATCGCCTACATCTTCGGCGGGATCCGCACCGTGCTGGGCCGCTCGGTGGACGTCGTCGTGCAGCTGCCGGACGAGAGCCGCCATGCGCACAAGGCGCGCACCGTGCTGCTGGGCAACGTCGGCAAACTGCCCGGCGGCTTCGTGCTGATGCCGGATGCGACGATCGACAACGGGAAGCTCGAGGTGGTCGTGGCCGGCTGGCGCGGCGCCGCCGGGTTCAGCCAGGTCGCCGCCCAGGTCATGAACCCGAAGCTCACGCCGAAGTTCGGGCCGAAGCTCGCGACCATGGACCGTTACCTGACCACCGGGATCCGGGTGACCACCACGAAGCCGCAGCCGGTGCAGCTCGACGGCGACAGCGATGTCGAGGCCACCCACATGATCGCCATCGTCGATCCCGGGGTGCTGCGCCTGCGGGTCCCCGGGGACGGGGACTCCGCAGGGCGCTGATCACCGGGCGGGAGCCGCCTGCTCGACTCGTTCATCCTTCAGCGGCGGGACCACCATGACCGGTCGCTGAGACCGGTGCAGCGTCGCTCGCGAGACCGAGCCGAGCAGTGCACTGGCAACGGCGCCGCGACCGTGGGAACCGACCACGACCAGCTGCGCCTCGGGCACGGCGTCGTGGAGGATCTCACCGGGCGTCCCGATCCGGACCTCGCCCGAGATCTCCACGCCAGGCACGTGCTCGGAGACCCACGCGGCCTCCTTCTCCAGCTCCTCCTGGAGCTCGGCCCGACGCCCGTCGACGAGATCGGAGTCGCTGCGCGGCCGCACCCGATACCAGTAGTCACCGGTGTCGGGCGTCTGCATGGCGGTCACCAGCACCAGGGAGGTGCCGCGAACGGCCGCTTCCTGCGCCGCATGCAGGGCGGCACGGCGACCATGGACCGAGCCGTCGACACCGACGACCACCGGACCGTCGCCGAGCTCGGCCTTGACCGGGACCATCACGGTGGGGCACTGCGCATGCGCTGGCAGCGCCATGGACACCGACCCCAGCACCCGGCCGAGGAAACCGCCCCGGCCGCGGGCGCCGACGATCATCAGGTGCGCCTTCGCGGAAGCGTCGACCAGGGCCCCGACGGAGTCCCCCTCCATCGTCAGGTACGTGACCTCACCGCTGTACTCGGAGAGGTGCGACGCGGCGGCCTCCAGCGCGGCCGCGGCCGCTCGCTCGCTGGCACCCACCTCCTGTGTCGGCGGGAGCGAGGCGTAGTTGGGGTAGAGCGGGAAGGGAGTCTTGTACGTGGTGACGACGGTGAGCGACGCACCGCTGCGGGCGGCGACCGCTGCGCCGTAGTCCAGCGCCAGCTCGGAGTTCGGTGAGCCGTCGAATCCGACCACGATGCCGAGTTCGCGTGTGGAGAGGTCGAAGGGGATCTCACGCAGCTCAGTCTGATCTTCGGTGTTCATGGCGGTTCCTCCACGGGGCTGCCGGGTGAAGACGATGATGGCGCCCCGCTCTCGAGTCCATCCTCGTCGCTTCCAGCCTAGTCTGTCGAAGGACCCTGCCCAGGACAGAGGTCCTGCGGTGATCAGCCCTCACGGTCGTCCGCCAGCGGCGGCACCACCATGACCGGTCGTCGGGCTCCGTGCAGCGTCGCCCGGGAGACCGAGCCGAGCAGGGCGCTGGCCACGCGGCCACGGCCGTGGGAGCCGACGACGACCAGCTGCGCCGCGCGCCCCGCATCGTGGAGCACGGCGTCGGCCACCCCTACCTGGACCTCTCCGGTGACCTGGACGCCGGGTACGCGCTCCGAGACCCACGCGACCTCCTGCTGCAGGTCGTCCTGGGGCTCGGCCCGGTGCTTCTCGGCGAGCTCCGCAGCATCGCTGGGGCGCAGCGGGAACCAGTACTGGCCGCTGTCGAGGATCTGCGTTGCGGTCACCAGCACCAAGGAGGTGCCGCGCTCGACCGCCTCCTGCGCCGCGTACAGCGCGGCACGACGACCGTTCTGCGAGCCATCGACACCGACGACCACCGGGCCGTCGCCGAACTCCGGCTCGGCGGGGACGACCACGGTGGGGCACTGCGCATACGCGGGCAGCGCCATGGACACCGACCCCAGCACCCGGCCGAGGAAACCGCCCCGCCCGCGGGCGCCGACGACCATCAGTTGAGCCTTCGCGGAGACCTCGGCGAGGGCTCCGACGGAGTCACCCTCGATGGCCAGGTAGGAGACGTCGCCGGCGTGCTCCGTCAGCCGTGTCGCGGCTCCGTCCAGCACCGCCTCGGCCTGCTGCCTCCGCGCCACGTCCTCGGGATCCGGCGGCAGCTCGTCGTCGGTGGGGTATCCCGGGATCGTGGGCCGATAGGTGATCGCGACGGTGAGCGGGCAGCCACGGCGCGCGGCGACAGCGGCGCCGTAGTCCAGCGCCAGCTCGGAGTTCGGTGAGCCGTCGAATCCGACCACGATGCCGAGATCGGGCGGGGTGGAGCCGTCGGGGCTCGAATGGTGCTTCGACTGAGCATCGGTGTGCATGACTGATCCTCCGCGGGGTTGCCGGCACGGACGACGGTGGCACCCCGCTGCCGAGGCCACCCCCGTCGCCTCGTACTGTAGATCGTCCTGCGGCGGCGGTCCCGGCACAGGTCCCGGCGATCAGTCCTTCAGCGTGCCGCTGCGGGCCAGCTCCGGGTCGGTGCAGGAGGCGAGGTCGAAGCAGCAGGGGCGGCGCTTCCCGTGCCGGAGCTTGTCGATCGAGACCTCGACGCGGCGGGCACGGGTGTCGGGGTTCCGGGTCGCGCCGACCCAGCGCACCCATTCCCAGCGCGCCATGGGGGTGAGCGATGCCCAGGTGGGCTCGAGGTCGTCGGCGTCCTCGAGGGCGGCGCCCAGATCGCTCGGGATCTCGGGCTCGGGCCAGGTCTTCGTCGGCGTGAGCGTGAACTCGACCGCGGTGCCCTCCTGGAGGCCGAGCTCCCTCCGCAGCGCGTCGTCGACGCGCAGCCAGTGGCCCTTGCGCCCGTCGGGCTCGACGACGGTGACGAGCCCGTGGCCGTTCAGCACGGCGTCCACGGCGACCTGGCCGCGGGAGGGCAGCGCGGAGCTGGCCGCCTCGGGCAGGGGGATGATCAGCCGCTCGTCGAGCTTGCGGACCGCGGCGCTGCCCTGGACGGGCGTGGATTGCCTGACTGCCATCGGGGCTCTCCCTCAGATCTCGGTGCTCGGATCGGTCGGGGTGATCATCCCCGTCAGCCGCTGGATCCATTCGCGGGCGTCGTCATAGGCATGATCGGCGAAGTCCTCACGGACCTCGGCGCGCCGCCCGTCGACCCGTGGGTAGGAGCCGAGGTAGTGCACCACCGGGCACAGCCGGTGCAGCGCCCGCAGTGCGGCGGCGACGCGCCGGTCCTCGAGGTGGCCCTCGATGTCGAGCGAGAAGGAGTAGCGGCCCAGGAAGTCGCCGACGGGGCGGGACTCGATGCGGGACATGTTCACGCCGTTGGAGCTGAGGATCTCGAGCGCCTCGAGCAGCGCGCCCGAGCGGTTGTGCGGCAGCTGGAGGACGAGGGTGGTCTTGTCCGCGCCGGTGCGGGCGGGGATCCGCCCCTCGCGGGTGACCAGCACGAAGCGGGTGATCGCGCCTTCGTAGTCCTCGATGCCCTCGGCGAGGACTGTGAGGCCGAAGTGCTCGGCCGCGAGCGGTGAGCAGACGGCGGCATGGCCGTGAGCCTCTCCCTCCCCTGCTGCGGCGAGGTCGCGGGCGGCGGCCGCGGTCGAGGAGGCGGCGGCGATGTGCGCGCCGGGCACCTCCTCCCGCAGCCAGCCCTGGACCTGCGCCTGGGCGTGCGGGTGGGAGGAGACGGTGGTCAGCTGGTCGAGCGCGGTGTCCTCCCGGGCCGCGAGCACGAAGCTGATCTGCACGGTCTGCTCGGCGACGATGGTGATGGAGTCCGTCGCGGCGAGGACGTCGAGCGTGCCGGAGACCCCGCCCTCGACGGAGTTCTCGATCGGTGCCATGAGGGCGTCGATGCTGCCTGCCAGCAGGTCGGCGGCGGCGGTGGCGACGGAGGAGAACGGCACCATCTTCGGTGCGGTGGTGTCGAAGTCCTCGGGCATCTCCTCGAGGGCCTGCAGGAGTGCCTGGTGGGTGAAGGTCGTCTCAGGACCGAGGAATCCGTACCGCATGGGGAAAGGGTAGCGCTCAGGTGCGCGGGCGAGGGGCATGCCGCAGACAGCTCAGAACGGCGGGTCGGTGTCCCAGCGTGCGCGTCGAGCGGCGTCCTCGTCGTGGTGCGCGCCCTCGACGGCGGTGTCGATCGGGTCCCATTCCCGGAAGATCCGCTCCACCTCCCCGTTGCGCTCCATCTCCTCCGTCATGCAGAGCCACTGGTAGTGCTCCCAGGACTCCCTCATGGCGGTGGCGACGCGGGGCGTGGCCAGGTCGGGGCGCGGTGACACCTTCGTACTGATCAGGGGTGGGGAGCCGACGGTCCAGGTGGTGGAGCCATCGGGTTCTCTGACGGGGTCGACGCGTCTCGCGGTCTTGAGGTCGTGGTGCCCCCAGTGCAATCGGTGGAGGTTGTCGATGCTGGTGGGGCCTCCCCGCTCGGGGTGCGCGTGGTCGAACTCCTCGATGTGGTCGTTCTCCGCATCATCGGTGGTGCCCTTCGTGCAGCCGGGGACGGCGCAGCGAGGGGTGGTCAGTCGCAGGTGCTCGACCATCTCGGGGGTCGGTCGGTAGCGCTGGGCCGGGAGCGGGAGGAACGCCCCGGAGACCGGAGCGGTGAAGACCCGGTGCCACACGGGCTCGGACTCGGCGAGCTTGCGGGCCATACCGGCGGGCAGCGGCGTCACGCCGTCGTAGGTGGCGGGGGTGTCGTCGAGGCCCATCATCGTGAGGACGGGGACGACGATGTTGACGCGGTGACGGGGCGCGGGCACCTCGACACCGGCGGTGTCGAGCAGGGTGCGGTGGATGATCGCGTAGCGCAGGGCGGCGAGAGTCATGGCACCGCCGTCGCGAGCGACCTCGCCGTCGAGGTCGAAGGGGATCGGCGCAGCGTCCTCAAGCGCATGGCGCTGTCCGGCCTGCACCGCTTTCGCCGCGGCGTCGATTCGTCGGGCGAGGGCGAGGATCTCGGGGATCGGGCCGGAGACGCGCAGGCAGGCGATGCCGTCGTCGCGTCCGCTGGACTCGACGGTGACGTCGCGGGAGTGCTCCGGGCAGTGGCGCGGCTCCTCCCGCTCGAACCAGGAGACCAGCTGACGCAGCTCATCCTGGAATCGATCGGCGGGAATGGAGGCGAGATCCCAGGCGGCAACGTATTCATCGACCTGTGCACGCTGGAAGGCAGTGAACTCACGCACTGACTTCAGCAATCTCTGATGCCAGCCCTTCGGCATGTCCCCGGCGGCGAGACGTGCGAAGGTCCGCGGCATCTCGGCGATCGCGATATAGGCGTCACGGATTCTGTATGACGCCCGGGCGGTGGTGGTGCGCAGGGCGATGGCGATCGCGAGGCTCCGCTCCTCGCGGTCTTCCGAGAGATCCGGGTCCTCGTGGTCGATCCAGAACGGGGCGAGGTCGAGCAGATGCCGGGCATGACGCCGCGACTCCTCGCGCTCAGCGGCCATCATCCGGGAGATCGCGGCGGCGTCGGCGCTGCCGGTCTCGAGCTTTCCTCGCGTGATCATCGATTCCGGTGTGAGCGGTGAGCGCGCACGGACCCTGGCGGCAGGCGGGGCGTCGCCGGTTCGGCCGACAGGGCGGGACTGCGTCACGGTCATCGACCCCACCTCCCCTCCGATAAGCGCCGCACGCGAAAAGCCCGAAGAACAACTCTTTCTGACGTCTCCATTTTAACCGTCCGGCGACCCCGAGAACAAGGGATCAGCACACATGGGGATGAATTTGTGGATAACCGGCAGTGGGGAGAACCGGTCTATTCTGTCCACCACTGGACGCACAATTCATCCACATTTCACAGCGATTCTTGACAATGCGCTCAACGTCGCCGTGCCCTTCAGCTCCCGCGCAGCTCGAGTATCCAGCGCTCCACGGTGCGTGCCGCGTCGGCCGGGTGGCGCTCCACCGCACCGCTCCGCTGCGCTCCGACGCTCCGGGCGAGGGCGCGCGAGGCGGTGTTGGTCGGTGCGATGCGCAGGACGAGCCGGGAGATCCGGGCATCGAGCCGAGCGCGTGCGATCAGCGCCACCACCAGGTCGCGACCGTGGCGCCTCCCCCGATGCGCGGCGAGGACCCAGTAGGTCAGTGCCGCCTGCCCGGGCTCGAGGCCCGGATCCAGGAGGTTCAGGCCGCCGCCGCCGAGGAGGACTCCCCCGCCGGCTGCGTTGTCGGCCCTCCCCTCGCTCATCGCCGCGAACTCCTTGATCGGCCCGTCGGCCCGCCACCGCGTCGCGCGTGCGAGGAAGGAGTCCAGGCTCCCCGGGCTCCACCACTCCCCCACGATCTCGCCGGCGAGCTCGGCGTCCTGGCCCTCCAGGATCGCTGCCGCGTGCTCGGGGCCGAGCCGCTCGAGGCGGATCATGCCGCTCGGGTCCGCACCTTCACGAGGGGTCCCCGCCGTTCTCCCCGGCGAGCGTCGCGCGCACCGAGGCGAGGATCTCCACATCGCGGGCGCCGCGAGCCCGTGCCGTGGCGATCGGGCCTGCGAACAGGGCGACCAGTCCCGCATCCACCGGGCCGCCGCCCTCCCGCTGGGCTGATTCCACCAGCTTGCGCGCCTCGATCTGCGCGCCCGCGGCGATGGTCGTCCCGGCCCCGCGTCGGGTGACGATGATCTGCGACTCCTCGAGGAGCTTGTAGGCACGGGCCACGGTTCCGGCGGCGAGGCCGAGGTCGTCGGCATGGGTGCGGATCGAGGGGAGCCGGTCCCCCGGCGTCAGCTCGCCGGTGCGGACCTGCTCGAGGATCTCGCGGCGCACCTGCTCGTAGGGAGGTTGTGGAGAGGACATGGCGACCACGATAGAGCGTGAGGGAGGGGTGGAGGATTCGCACAGGTCGCGGCCCGCACCCGCCCTTCCCCGTAGCATCGGGGCGTGCCTCAGGATCTGCTCGCCACCACCCCCCGTCGCCTGCTGTTCGGGCTGCTGCTGGCGGCGCTGCTGCTGGGACTCCCGATCGCCGCTCCCGGCCCGTCCGCCTCCGCCGACGAGCCCGACGACCCGGTGCGCCTGGTGATCGCCACCGCCGGGCTCACCTGGGAGGACATCGACCCGGAGACCACTCCGCACCTCCAGTGCCTCGCGGACCGCTCCGGCGCCGGGGCCATGAACACCACCTCGACCAGCGTCGTGTCCACGAAGCGGCAGGGCCTGGAGACGCTGCACTCCGGGTACCGGGGTCTGGCGCAGGAGGCACCCCGCACCAGCGGCATCCCGACCCCGGCGACGGACCAGTGGGCACAGCTCGGGGTGACGGTGAGCTCGGTCGAGCTCGACGGCCCCGGGCCCCTCTCCGAGACCGCCTACTCCGAGATCGCCGACGCCCTCGATGCGGGAGACCTCGTCGAGGTCATCGCCCCGTCCCTCCCCGATGCCGACGATCCCGCACGCGAGCAGTCGCTGGCCGACCTGGACGGCGTCGTCGGCCGGACCCTGGAGGAGCTCGGCGGCTGCGATGCCACGGCACTCCCGCGCACCCTGCTGGTCTCCGTCGCGGCCACCGATCCCCAGCATCCGGAGTCGGCCGAGCACCCCGGCGCGGTCGCCTCGCGCACGGTCGGGCTGCAGGTCGCCCTCGACACGGCCTTCCCCGGGCAGGCCCTCACCAGCGGTGCCACCAAGCAGACCGGGGTGGTGGTGCTCACCGACGTGCTGCCCACGATCCTCACCTCCCACGACGCGACCGCCGACGGGCTGATCCCCGGCCAGCCGTTCCGCGGCACCGCTCACGCGGATCCGCAGCAGCTGGCGCTGGACCGCTCACAGGCCGCGGCCCAGGTCGATGCCGCGACCGTCCCCGCGCTCGGCTCCTGGTTCGTGCTCGGCGTCATCGGGATCGTGATCCTGCTGGTCCCGGCCCTGGTGCGGAAGCCACGGCTCGCCGCCGTCGGACGGGCCCTGGCCGCGATCGCGCCGCTGCCGCTCGCGGTGGGGCTCTTCGCCTCGCTCGTGCCGTGGTGGCGGGCGGAGAGCCCGGCGCTGGCACTGACCGGCGTGATCTGGGCCGGGTGTGCGCTGCTGTCCGTGCTGGTGCTGGCAGGTCCCTGGCGGCACCACCGGCTGGGTCCGGTGGGCGTCTCGGCGGCGCTGATCGCGCTGCTGATACTCGGCGAATCCGCGACCGGCTCACGGTTCCAGCTGTCCTCGCCGCTGGGGGCGCAGCCGATCTCCGGCGGCCGCTTCTACGGGCTGTCGAACCACCTGTTCGGGATGGTGCTGGCCGCGTCGCTGGTGGCCCTGCTGTGCCTGTTCGCGGTGGTCCGCACCCCGCGTGCCCGGACGGTGTGGACGGTGGTCGTCGGCTCCCTGGTCGCGATCGTGTGCGTCGCACCGTCGATGGGCGCGGACTTCGGCTCGATGCTGGCCACGATCCCCACCTTCGGGCTGCTCGCGCTGCTGGTCTCCGGGATCCGTCCGCGGCCGTGGCATGTGCTCGCGCTCGGAGCGGGCGGCGCGGTCGCGGTGCTCGGGGTGTCCTTCCTGGATTGGCTGCGGCCGGCGGAGGAGCGCACGCATCTGGGGCGCTTCATCGATGAGCTGCTCAGCGGCGAGCTGGTCTCGGTGGTGATCCGCAAGCTGTCCCAGAACATCGCGATGACCACGGGGTATCCCGCGCTCGCGGTGGTGATGGGGGTCGCGGTGATCGCCTCGATCGCGATCCTGATGCCGGGCCGACTGCGGTGGCGACGTCTGGCGGCGCTGGATGCCGAGCACCCGGCCTCCTACCCGGTGCGGGTGGCGCTGGTGGCGGGGGCGTGGATCGGCTACGCGGTCAACGACACCGGGCCGGTGCTGATCGCGGCGATGCTCGGGATCTGGCTCTGCCACCTGCCGGCGGTGCTGCCCACGCCGCAGGAGGCCGACGAGGTCGAGCGGCGCGATCGCGCCGTCGCCTGATCAGTCGTTCTCCGCCTCCACCGCGGCATGCACCACCAGCGAGGTGTACTCGTCGGGGGTGAGCGGAGTGGACAGGGTGTCGGGGATCGTCGGCTCGTCCGCCTCGAGATGGGAGGCGATGATCACCGCGTGCTCCGGGTCGAAGCGGCCCCCGACCGGGGCGTCGCGGAGCCGTGCGGCGAGCGCCTCGAGGTCCGTGTCGGCGAGGAAGACGATGTCGTCGGGGGCGAAGTCGCCCTCCACCGGCAGGGTGCGCAGCAGCGCATCGAGCTCGTCCACGTCCACATCTCCCAGCGCCCGCGTCTCGTCATCGGAGAACTCGCCGGAGACGGGGAGATCGGCGAGGGTGGCCCGACGGTCCTCGGCGCGACCGGCGGCGGCCGCGACATCCTTCTCGGGGACGACGGTCCAGGTCTTCTCCTCATCGTGATCCGTGGGGCCCGCGGGCAGCGGGGCCTCCTCCGGCGATTCGAGGGAGGAGCGCTGGTCCTGGCCGATATCCGGATCTTCGAGATCCGCGGCCAGGTGACGCTTGCGGGCCAGCGCTCGCACCACGTCGCGCAGCTGCGCGGCCCGGTGCAGCTGGCCGCGCAGGTCCTTGCCGGTGGCGCGATGGCGGAGCTGAGCCGGGATCTCCTTGACCCAGAACCCTGCGGTGAGCGCATCGATCGTCAGCGAGGTCTCCACGCCCCAGCCGGGGGCGAGCGGGAGGCAGGCCTCCCAGGACTCGCGGGTGATGCAGCGGGTGCCGGACAGCGGCTGGGTCGGCTCCCAGCCGGTGGCGCGCTGGATGCCGCGACGGGCGGTGCGCACCACGATGCCCATCCCGCTCGCGCCGTCCTGCGGGGGCAGCAGTGCGATCGCCATGTCCACGCCCTCCCCGAGCACCGCATCCACCAGCGGCTGCGCGGCTTCGGCGGAATCGGTCATGTCGGCGTCGAGGAACAGCAGCGCACGGGGCACGGTGTCCGACGGGTCGATCACCGGCAGCGGACCGGTGTGTCCCGGCGCTCTCGGCTCGGCGTGCAGCTCCTCGGAGAAGTCGTCGCCGCCGTCGGCCCGTTCTGCGCCCTCACGGATCGCGACCAGCTGCGCACCGGTGGCCATCGCCGCCGCCTTGCCGCGGTTGGACTTGTGCCGCACCACCAGGGCACCGGCGCCCATCGCGACGGCGGAGGTGGCGTCCGTGGAGCCGTCGTCGACGACCACCACCAGGTCCACGCCCGTGATCCGACGGGCCGACCCGATGGTCGCCTCGATCCGCTCCGCCTCGTTCTTGGCGGGGATCACGACGGCGACACTCTCGGGACGGTGCACCGTCAGCGGCCCCGCGGCGCTCATCGCAGCGTCACCTGTCGCGCCACGATGCCGCCGCGGGCCCGGCGTTCCAGGGTGGTCAGCGGCTCGGTCACGGCCAGCGCCTCCTCGAAGCGGGTCCGGAAGGCCTCCGCCTCGGCCTCGACGCCCTCGGCCCCGCATCCCTTGGGCAGATCCCACACCGGGATGGTGAGGCCCTCGGCGCGGAAGGAACCGACGTACTTGGTGCCCTCGCCGATGGCGGACTCCCGGCGCGCGTGGAGGCGGGTGACCGCGTCGATCACCTTCTCCTCGTCGGCGTCCAGCACCCAGCGCAGATGCTCCTTGGCGCCGGCGTCGACCCAGTAGGCGTGGGGCAGGCCTTCGACCGCGCGGGTGGGCATGATCGAGTCGTTGGCCTGCGAGATCGCGGCCTCGATCTCGCCGGTGCGCTCGGCGCTGGGATCGAGCCAGAACTCGAAGGTGTCCTGCACCTGGATCTCGAAGGGACCGTCCAGATCGAGGATGTCCTGCAGGCGCGGAGCGTCCTCGTCGAGGGTCACCGTGGTGATCGGGTTGCCGGGCTCCAGGGCTGCGGCGAGCCTGATCGCCTGGCCGATCCCGCGCGAGAGGTCGCCGCCGGGGTAGCCGGCCTGGATGCCGACGGTGACGGAGCCGTCGGTGCGACGTACGGCGGGCCAGGCCATCGGCAGGATCGTCGCGATCTCGACATCGAGGGCGCCGTACTCGGCAGTGGTCTTCGCGGCCATGGTCGCCGCCGGGATCAGCTGGCGCATCGCCACCAGGTCCTGCTCATTGGGCAGGCCCTGGAAGGGGCGGCGGACCAGGTCGTTGCTCGAGGTGGAACTCATGGTGGGAAGTCTACCGACACGGAGGCACGGCCCGATGGACCCTCGCCGTCCCCGCCATTGACCTTGCCGGGCCCCGGGCCCATGCTGAGGGTCCCGGACCGAGGAGTTCACCATGGTTGCTCTGACCAACGTCATCACCCTTGCCATCGACCGTGCCCGAGAGGCCGCGGACGGCCACTACACGCATCACCTGGTGCGCACCGGTCCGTTGCAGCAGACCGTGATCGCGCTGCGCGAGGGGGTGCGCTTCCAAGAGCATGATTCCCAGGTGCCGGGAACGCTCTACATCCTGCGCGGAGCGATCCGCGTCGATGCCGCCGAGCCGTTCGTGCTCCAGAGCGGCACGCTCCACGAGATGCCGCCCCATCGCCGGTCCTTCGAGGCGATCCAGGACACCGTCATGCTCCTGACAGCCGTGCCCGGGCGCGGCTCCGTCGAAGGCGACGACATCGTGTACGTGCTGCCGCCCGCGTGATCAGTGCGCCGCGGCGCCTCACGGGTGCGTCCCGACCTCCATCAGCTCCTGCGCGCACTCCTCGAGATCCCGGGGTTCGACCCCGTCGAGCATGTGCAGGGCGAAGTCGGTGCTGAGGCGTTCGAAGAAGAGGGTGCCGCGCACCGAGTTGCCGTGCAGGTCCAGCTGCGGGGCGTAGCTGGCCACGCCGAAGCGGGAGGGCAGTGCGGCGATGATGCCGCCGCCCACCCCGGACTTCGCGGGCAGGCCCACGTCGCTGACCCAGTCGCCGGCGTTGTCGTACATCCCGCAGGTGAGCATCACCGAGAGCACCTGGCGGGCGGCGACGCGGGAGAAGACCTTCTCCCCGGTGAGCGGGTTGGTGCCGCCGGAGGCGAGGGTCGCGGCCATCACGGCGAGGTCGGTGACGGAGGTGAGCACCGC
>JAKDNE010000022.1 GCA_030451965.1 Brachybacterium sp.
GCCGGAGTCCGCGGAGATGCGGACATCGCTGCCGAGCGCGTTCCAGGTGCGGGGGCCGACGATGGCGTCGACCCCGATTCCCGCGGCGGACTGCAGGGCGCGCACGGCCGAGGCGGTGGCGGGCCCGAAGGACCCGTCGACCCGCAGCGACGCGCCGGAGGCGTTGAGCTGCTTCTGCAGGGTGGTGACGGCAGCGCCGCGGGATCCGGCGCGGAGCTTGGGATGCGACGTGCTCGTGTCCGGTGCCGTGGAGGTCGCGCCGGTCAGCGTGCCCCAGGTCACCGGACCGACGACGCCGTCCACGCCGATGCCGGCCTGCGACTGCTGGTTCCGCACGGCCCGCAGGGTCGCGGAGCCGAACACGCCGTCGGTCGTGAGCGAGGCGCCGTGTGCGTTCAGCCTCTCCTGGAGGTGGGAGACGGCGGCGCCGCGCGCCCCGCGACGGAGCTTGACGGAGGTGAACTGGGACTGTTTCTTGGCCGGGGCGGCGCTGGGGGCGACGCTCGGAGCGATGCCGCGGACCGTGCCGACGGCCGAGGCGGAGGGTGCCTGGGCAGTGGCTGCTGCGCCGGTGCTGAGGACGGCGGTCGCGGAGACGGCGCCGATCACGGCGGCGCCTCCGACACCTCGACCCACGGGGGCGGTGAGCCCCCGGTAGTCGATCACGGCGCGACCGGGTGCCCGGTGCGTGCCTCGTGGAGCTGTGGGGAACATCGTGAGGGATCACTTTCTCTGTCGCCACGCACGGGGGATGCGGCGTCGAGGACGACGTGCACGAGACCAGCGCCCGTCACCCAGGGAAGTGGAGGAAGCGACCGGGCCGGTGACGGGGAAGCGGCAGCCCGGTGAGTGCTGACTGAGCGACTGCAGCACCGCTGGACACTGTATGTGCAGGTGACGGAGGGGCCACAGGGCAGTTTGCACACCCTCTGACACATTTTTACTAAGATTTTGCTAAAAATGATGAAATTGCCTCGTGTTCCACGCGGAATTCGAGTCACATTATGGTAGTTACACCATTGTGATTCGATCGCGAGGAATGGATGGATCGAAGGAGCCGGCGCAGTGGATCAGCAGGTCAGAACGGGATAGTTTGTCCGAGATGTCCGTTTGCAATAAAGGTCAAGAATTCATGGAGGTCAGCGTGCGAGAGGGGGATCCGAGAGTATGGACCGCTGTCACCGAATGCTTCGGAACGGAAGTCGGGAATGCGGAGCCGGGAACGAGTGAAGGACCGGGGATCGATTCACGATCCCACGGCCCTTCTCACTGGTCGGGGTGACAGGATTTGAACCTGCGACCTTGCCGTCCCGAACGGCACGCGCTACCAAGCTGCGCCACACCCCGGTGATGCCTCGCCATAACGGGTCACCGAGGAGAAACTTTAGCAGGCCCGGCGAGTGGTCACCGCACCGGTGAGGGCTGCGGGGCGCGCAACGTGAGCAAGGTCGCCTCGGGGGGCGTGAACAGGCGGTAGTTCGAGTAGGGGCTCGCGCCCAGGCCCGCGCTGACGTTCAGGGGCACGCCCCGCCAGGTGGACAGACCGCGGGCCTGCCAGCGAGGGATGTCGCAGTTGGTCACCAGTGCGCCGATGCCGGGCAGGCGCAGCTGGCCGCCATGGGTGTGGCCGGCCAGGACGAGGTCCGAGCCGTCGGCGGCGAAGGAGTCCAGCACCCGGCGGTAGGGCGCATGCGCGACCCCGATGCGGAGCACGCTGCCGTGCGCGGGCGGGGGCGGCGACGGGTGAAGCGGGGCCGGCATCTCATCGAGTTCGAGATGCGGATCGTCCACGCCCACCAGGCGCACCTCGAGCCCTCCCAGCTCGATGCTCGCCCGGGTGTTCGTGAGGTCCTTCCAGCCGTGCTCGGAGAGCCGGTCGGTGAGCTCGCCGATCGGGAGCGTGGGAACCCTGGGATCTGTCATCCCCGTGGGCCGTGAATCCGGCAGCAGGTAGCGCGCGGGGTTCTTCGGCGTCGGCTCGAACATGTCGTTGGAGCCCCGGACGAAGGCGCCGGGGCGCCGCAGCAGCGGCTCCAGCGCCTGGGCCAGCACCGGGATCGCGGACGCGGAGGCGATGTTGTCCCCGGTGTCGATCACGAGGTGCGGGCGCAGCAGCGAGAGGTGCTCGAGGAAGTCGAGCTTGCGCCGCTGGTCCGGCATCAGGTGGATGTCGCTGAGGTGCAGTACGCGGAACGTGCGGGTTCCCGGCGGCAGGATCCGCAGCTCTGCCTCGCGCAGCGTGAAGCGGTGGATCTCGACATGGCGCGCCCAGCCATGTGCCGCGGCAGCAGCGCCCAGTCCGAGGCCGCCCACGGCCCCGGCGGCCGCGAGGGCTGGCCGCACCTCAGTTCCCTCCGGTGGACTGACGGATGACCACGGTCTCGCCCTCGGGCAGGCGGGTGCCGGCGCCCGGGTTCGTGCCGATCACGTACCACTTGCCCACGGAGCTGCTGGACTCGTTGCGCACCTCGGCCGTGAAGCCGGCCGACTCCACCGCGCTCTCCGCCTGGCTGAGCACCATCCCCGAGACGTCCGGAACGACGCCCCTCTGGGCCACATCGGAGGACGGCGCGGCGGGCTTCTTGGGAGCTGCCGGGAACGGCTTGCTGGGCAGCCCCTCGTGTGCGCGGATCATGTATTCCTGCCAGGTGGGCAGGGAGATGGTGTTGCCCCAGACATGACCGCCGCGGAGCATCTGCCCGTCGACCGGGAAGCCGCCGGGGCGGACGTTGGCGTTCGGGTGGCCGAACCACACCGCGGTCGACATCTGACGGGTGAAGCCGACGTACCAGGTGTGGTACTGCGAGCCCGAGGTGCCGGTCTTGCCGCCGGCCGGGTGGCCCTCGATGATCTTGCCGCGACCGGTGGCCTTGGGGTCCTCGAGGTCCTGCTCGAGGGTCCAGGCCATGACGTCGGCGACCTCCTTCTCCACGGCCTGGTGGCAGTCGGCGCCGGAGATCTCCATCGCGTCGCCGTTGCGGTCGAGCACCTCGGAGATGGCCTGGGGCGTGCAGTACGTGCCACCGGCGCCCCAGGTGGCGTAGGCGGCCGCCATGTTCAGTGCGGAGATGCGGACCTCACCGAGCACCAGCACGGCCGGAGCCAGCTCGGTGCCGTACATGTCCTCGATCGGCATCTCCCAGGTGTCCGGGTCGTAGGGGTCGTATCCCGCCGGGACCACCCCGATGTCGCGTGCCGTATTCGCGATGTCGCACAGGTCCAGCTGGCGCGCCATGTCCGTGTAGCCGGTGTTGATCGAGAACTTCGTGGCATTCAGCGCAGTCTCCATCGGCGAGATCCTCACCGAGACCGCGTTGTCCGGGTTCCAGGCCTCCGCCGACCGCCAGGCGCCGTTGGACAGGCAGGCCGCCGGGGAGCGGGAGATCGGACGCCGCTCGGTGCTGACCTTGTCGTAGATCGACCGGTCCTGCTCGAGCCAGTCCTGCAGGACGAAGGGCTTGAAGGTCGAGCCGACCGGGAAGCCGTTGCCGCCGCCGAGCGACTTGGGCACGTTGTAGTTGATCGCCGTCTCACCCGGAGAGACTTCCGCGTACGGGTTGAACGAGCGGTTCTGCGCCATCGTGAGGATGTTGCCGGTGCCGGGCTCGACGGTCACGATCGAGTGGCCGAAGCCGCTCTCGGAATCGCCGGGGATCTTGCGCTCCAGGATGTCCACGGCCGCCGCCTGGGTCTCGGGGTCCAGGGTGGTGCGGATGGTGAGGCCGCCGCCGTAGAGCAGCTCGCGGCGCTCGTCGTAGGTCGAGGCGAAGTCCGGGTCGTTCAGCAGGGAGCGCGTGACGTAGTCGCAGAAGAAGCCGCTGGTCCCGGCCGAGGCGCAACCGGCCTGCACGTTCTGGATGTCCAGCATCTCCTCGACGGGCTGCGAGGTGTACTCCTCGTATTCCTCGTCGGTGACGTAGCCCTCGCGCCGCATATCCTGCAGGACCTCGTTGCGACGCTTCTGGCCCGCCTCCGGGTGGGAGACCGGGTCGTACTGGTTCGGGCCGTTGGTGATGCCCGCCAGCAGGGCGGCCTCACCGGGGTTCAGGTCCACGGCGCTCTTGTCGAAGTAGTGCCGGGAGCCGGTCTCCACGCCGTACTGGGAGGGCCCGAACTGCGCCACGTTCAGATAGGCGTTGATGATCTCGTCCTTCGACCACTTCTTCTCGAGGGAGAGGGCGAGCTTCGCCTCGCGCAGCTTGCGACCGTAGGACTGCTCGGTGGCGGCGATCTGGTCCTCCTGGTCGCCGCGCTGGACGGCATCCATCAGGAGGGCGTTCTTCACGTACTGCTGGGTCAGCGTCGAGCCGCCCTGGGTGGCGCCGCCGGCGGCGTTGGAGGCGAAGGCGCGGAACATGCCTCGGGCGTCCACGCCGCCGTGCTCGTAGAAGCGACGGTCCTCGACCGCGATCACCGCATGCTGCATGTGCGGGGAGATCTCCTCCAGCGGCACCATGATGCGGTTCTCCGAGTAGAAGATCGCCAGCAGCGACCCGTCCGCGGCCTCGATCCGACTCGCCTCGTTCAGCGGCTCCACCTCGAGCTCGGTCGGGTACGAGTCGAACAGCGCGACGCCGTCCTTGGCGACGGCCGAGCCGGCCGACACCATCGGCAGGAAGAACGCCGCCATCAGGACGCCGGCGAGTGCGGAGACGGCGAGCAGTCCCAACAGCAGGTAGACGGTCTGCAGGAGGGCGACGGGAAGGGAGCGACCGGAGGTGGGCGCGGACGTGGGGCGGGCCATGTTCCCACAGTACGGGCAGTGGCGGACCGTCGGCCATGAGGCATGCCACGAGCGTCGAATCTTCACGAATCGGTGGCGCGGCCGCGGCTGATCCCGCTCGGTGGCGGCCCGATCCGGACCGTGCGGGCAGCGCCATAGCACATCCCGTCCGCCGGGCGCCGGGAGCTCCCATTTTTTGCCATGTGGCGAGAGTCTCCATACAGTGAGGACCATGAACGGATCAACGTCGATCCGGAACCTGGGAAGGGGATGCGAATGACCATCGGGGAATCTCCCACGACCACCGACTCGAGCTGGGCGACGCGAGGCGCCTGCGTGAGCATGGAGCCCGACGGCTTCTTCGTGCAGGGTGCCGAGCAGCACGCGGTGAAAGTTGCCTGCGGAGCGTGCCCGGTGAGGACCGAATGCCTGGCCGATGCCCTGGACAACCGAGTCGACTTCGGTGTGTGGGGCGGAATGACCGAACGGGAGCGCCGGCGTCTGCTGCGTCGTCATCCCGACGTGACCAACTGGTGGGCCGTGCTGCGCCGCGCCGAGAAGGAAGCCGTGGGCAGCTGAGAGTCCTCCTCCCGACCCGATCCCCCCGGTAGGCTCTCCCCATGAGCACTGACACCCGCTGGGAGTACCTGACCGTTCCGCTGCTGATCCACGCGACCAAGCAGATCCTCGACAACTATGGCGAGGAGGGATGGGAGCTGGTTCAGGTCGTGCCGGGCCCGAACCCGGAGAACCTGGTCGCCTACCTCAAGCGTCCGCTGGGCGAGGGCTGAGCCGGTGGCCGCAACCCCGCCGAGCGGCGGCATCCGGGCCCGGCTCGCCGAGCGAGGACTCTCCCTGCCCACCGTCGCCGCGCCTGTGGCCGCCTATGTGCCTGCCGTGGCGAGCGGGAACCACGTGCACACCTCCGGCCAGCTGCCCTTCGTGGACGGTGCCCTGCCGCTGACCGGCAAGGTCGGCGCCGAGGTCACCTCGGAGCAGGCCGCCGAGCTGGCCGCCACCTGCTGCCTCAACGCCCTTGCCGCCATCGAGGCGCTGGTGGGGGACCTGGATCGGATCGTCCGGGTGGTCAAAGTGACCGGCTACGTCTCCTCGGACCCGTCCTTCACCGCACAGCCGTCCGTGATCAACGGCGCCAGCGAGCTGCTCGGCGAGATCTTCGGCGATGCCGGTTCGCACGCCCGTGCCGCCGTCGGCGTCGCGGTGCTCCCGCTGGACGCTCCGGTCGAGCTCGACCTGCTGGTGGAGCTCGACGGTCCAGCCGTCCCGAGCGACTGAGGGCGGCGTCGTGGACGAACGTGCCGCGCAGCGTGACCCCGACGGGCCCGTGGTCGAGCTGATCGGTGTCCGGGCCGGGAACCCGGGCCCGATGACTCTGAGCGGCACCAACAGCTACGTGCTGCGTGACGGCGACCAGGTGTGGATCGTGGACCCCGGTCCCCGCGACCCCGAGCACCTCGCCGAGCTCCTGCTGCACTGCGGGCCGGAGGTCCGGCCCCGGGGCGTGCTGGTCACCCACCGGCACCTCGACCACACCGCCGGAGCCGCCACCCTGGCGCGGCAGCTGGCCGCCCGCAGCGGGCGCGAGGTGCCGTTGTGGGCGGCGGACCAGTCCGCGGTTCCCGGCTCGCGGCCGCTGCCGGCGACGCTCGAGGGCGATCACGGGACCGTCGGCCATGTCGTCCATCTGCCCGGCCACACCTCCGACTCGGTCGCGGTGCTGGTCGAGGGTGGCCGTCTGCTCAGCGGGGACACGCTGCTGGGCGGGTCCTCCACCGTGATCGTGCCGGACGACGGCGGCTCCCTCACCGACTTCCTGCAATCGCTGGCGATCCTGCGGGCGATGACGGTGGACGGCCGCATCGGGTCGATCCATCCCGGTCACGGGCCCGTCTACGAGACGCCTCTGGACGCCCTCGAAGCGATCGAGCAGGCGATCGCCCATCGTCGGGAGCGCATCGACGAGGTGCGTCGGGCGCGGACTGCGGGCGTGCTGACCATGGACCGCCTGCTGCGGGTGGTCTACGGCCCGGATCTTCCCGAGCAGCTCGAAGGCGCCGCCCGCTGGAACCTCCGGGCCGCGCTCGATCATCTCGCCGAGGAGCACTGAGGCGCCGATCCCGCTGCGGCGGCGTGTCCGCCGCGGGCCACCGGGGCGCGGGCCCGCCCGCGACCGGTCCTCAGGACGGCGGCATGGCTGGAACACGCCGCCCGAATACGTCGAGAGCCCCGCTCTCTTCCCTCCGGGGAGGAGAGCGGGGCTCTCGACGGGCGTGTCGCGGCGCCGCAGCGGCCGCGGCCTCGCGGATGTCAGCGGGCGCGGCGGCGCAGTCGCTCGACGTCGGAGATCAGGACCGCGCGGGCCTCGAGCCGGATCCAGCCGCGTGAGGCGAAGTCCGCCAGGGCCTTGTTGACGGTCTCGCGGGAGGCGCCGACCAGCTGGGCGAGCTCCTCCTGGGTGAGGCCGTGGGCGACCATCACGCCGTCGTCCGTCTGGCGGCCGAAGCGCTGCGCGAGGTCGAGGACGTTCTTCGCGACCCGGCCCGGCACGTCGGCGAAGACCAGGTCCGCGAGGGACTCGTTGGTCTTGCGCAGGCGGCGGGCGAGCGAGGCGAGCAGGTGCCGACCCACCTCGGGGCGCTGGGCGAGGACCCGGTACAGATCCTGCTGGGACAGCGAGTAGAGCGTCGACTCGGCGACCACCGTGGCGGTCGCGTTGCGCGGCGCGGGGTCGAACAGGGACAGCTCGCCGAGAGTCTCCCCGGGGCCGAGCACGGCCAGCAGGTTCTCGCGGCCGTCGCCCGAGGCGTGGCCGACCTTCACCTTGCCGGAGCCGATGATGAACAGCCGATCGCCCGGTTCTCCCTCCCGGAAGATGATGGCGCTGCGGTGGTAGTCCTCCTGCTTCATCGACGCCAGCACGGCCTGTTTGCCGTCCTCGTCGAGCGCAGCGAACAGCGGTGATGACCGTACGATGTTCTCGTCCACGGAACCTCCTGAGTGTGGGGCCCCGAGCCTCGGGACCGTGCTGTGCTACTCGATGTGTCGTGAGCCACGAACTGCGGTGGTCACTGTCACATGATGGTCAAACACTACCGTGCCGACGCCGTTCGGTCCCGCCACCCGCCCAGGAGAATCAATGCAGATCCCGAGGTCGACCCACCGGACCGCGGCAGCACCCCGTTCCGAGGCGCCGGCCGACGCCGCTCTGGTCGCCTCCCGGTTGGAGGATCTCCACGTCGAGGCGCGCACCGAGCTCGACCACGGCGACGCCCTCGAACTCCTGGTCGCGACGGTGCTCTCGGCGCAGACCACCGATGTGCGCGTCAATCAGGTCACCCCTGAGCTGTTCTCCCGCTGGCCGGATCCGGCGGCGCTCGCCGGAGCCGAGGAGGCCGCCGTCGCCGAGGTGGTGCGCCCCTTGGGAATGGGGCCCACTCGGGCGCGTCGGATCATCGCCCTGGCACAGGAGCTGCTCGCGCGCCACGGCGGCCGGGTCCCCGACGACCAGGCGGGGGGCGCGGCGGTGCCCGGCGGGGGCCGGAAGACCGCGCAGGTGGTGCGCGGAGCCTGGTTCGGCCACTCGCTGCTGGCGGTGGACACCCACGTAGGCCGACTCTCCCGACGCCTCGGCTGGACCACGCAGAACGATCCCCGGAAGGTCGAGGAGGATGTGGTTGCGCGGATGGAGGCCGACGGCACCGGCGCCGACGCCGAGGAGCTCACGGTGCTGGGGCTGCGCCTGATCCTCCATGGGCGGCGGGTCTGCACCGCCCGAGCGCCCCGCTGTGGGCAGTGCGTGCTGTCCGACCTCTGCCCACGGGTGGGCGTCTCATGAGCGCCGCGGAGTCCCAGGGCCCCGATCTCCCTGCCGAGGCGGCCTTCCTCGCCCCGCTGGCGGAGCGGGCGCGGCGCGGGGAGGTGCTGGTGCGGCGCGATCCCCATCCGCTGGACCCGCCGCGGGGGGATCGGCCCGTGCGCCGCAGCGCCGTGCTGATCCATCTGGCCGGCACCGGTCTGCACGACGCCCAGCTGGTGCTCGAGGAGCGCGGTCACGCGATGCGCTCCCAGCCCGGCCAGTTCTCCCTCCCCGGAGGCGGGTTCGACCCGGAGGACCGCGATGACGTGCACACCGCGCTGCGTGAGGCCCGGGAGGAGACCGGGCTCGATCCGGCCGACGTGCGCGTGCTCGGCGCCTTCGCACCGATCCCGATGCCATGGCGCGTCCAGGTCGTCACCCCGGTGCTGAGCTGGTCGCCGTCGATGCTGCCCCTCGGGGTGCAGGACCCGATCGAGGTGGAGCGCCTGGTGTGGGCGCGGCTGACCGGGTCGGGATCGCTCGGCGATCCCGGCCACCAGCAGCGTGGGTTCCTCGGTGGCCGAGGCGTCGGCCCGGCCTTCGACCTCCCGGACGGCGCCTTCGTGTGGGGCTTCACCGCGATGATCCTCGAGCAGGTGCTCACCGGTCTGGGTCTGGACCCGGTGCCGCCCACCGCGCCGGTGCGCGAGATCCCGCCCGAGCGCCGCCGCTGATCCGCGCTGCGGTGGCCGTGGTCACCTCGGGTTCAGCCGCTCACACCGAGGTCGCCGGGGCACGATAGACTCGAGTGTTGCCGGACGGTCTCCGGCAGCCCCTCGGGGCGTACACGGAGCGGCCGGCACGGAGGCTCCGCCCGCGCCCCGGGAACCAGTACTCGCAGACCGATGAGCAGCAGACAAGGAATGGGATCCAGGTGCCACGCGGCAAGGTGAAGTTCTACGACACCGAGAAGGGCTTCGGCTTCATCCTCGATGACGAGGACGGACAGAGCGTCTACGTGCACGCCTCGACCCTGCCCGAGGGAGTCACCTCCCTCCGGCCGGGCGCTCGCGTGGACTTCGACATGGTCGACGGCCGTCGTGGCCCCCAGGTGCTCGCGCTGCAGCTGCTCGAGCCGGCCCCCTCGGTCAGCCGCGCCCGGCGGCAGAAGCCCGACGAGATGGCGGGGATGGTGGAGGACCTGATCCGTCTGCTCGACGACGCCTCCAACGGCCTGCGCCAGGGGCGTTACCCCGACCGCGGCCATTCGCAGAAGATCGCCACCGTCCTCCGCGCCGTCGCCGACAACTTCGAGGCCTGAAACCATGACGTCACCGACCACCGCTCCCCGCCGCGCCCGCACCGTGCGGCCCAAGCTCGACGCGATCTCGGCCGACGCCGTCGAGCTCGCCCGTGAGGCATTGCTCGAGGTCACCGAGCCGGGTCAGGTCGGTGAACCCCTCCGCGTCGAGGCCAGCGGGGAGCGCCTGGTCACCCACGTCTTCGAATGCACCATGCCCGGCTACCGCGGCTGGTCCTGGGTGGTCGTCCTCACTCGTGCCTCACGCGCCAAGGCCGCCACGGTCGCCGAGACCGCGTTGCTGCCCGGTGAGGAGGCGATCCTCGCCCCCGACTGGGAGCCGTGGTCCGAGCGGCTGAAGCCCTCGGACATCGGTGCCGACGACCTGCTGCCCTACCGCGAGCAGGATGAACGGCTCGAGCAGGGCTACGAGGCGACCGATGACGAGGACGCCGACCGGGTGGCGCTGTGGGAATTGGGCCTGGGCCGTCCCCGGGTGCTCTCCCCGGAAGGTCGCAGCGAGGCCGCCGAGCGCTGGTTCGAGGGCGATTTCGGCCCGCGCCAGACCTCCGGTCGCGGCCGGCGCGGCACCGTCGCGGCGAACTGCACCAGCTGCGGCTTCTTCACCCAGCTCTCCGGGTCCCTGCGTCATGAGTTCGGGGTGTGCACCAATGAGTGGTCCCCGGCCGACGGCCGCGTGGTGCACCTGAACTACGGCTGCGGCGCCCACTCGGAGACCGGCCAGCAGGGCGAGGACCACGAGATCCCGCGCAGCAACGGCGTGATCGTCGACGAGCTCGAGGTCGAGGTGGAGAAGGCCCCTGCTGACGACGCTTCCGCGCAGCAGGTCGCTCCCGTGCAGCAGGATCCGGCCACAGACGCCGAGGCAGCCGCGGACCAGGCCACCGAGTCTGCTCCCGCCGAGGGCGTATCCAGCGAGTCTGATCCCGCTGAACCTGCTCCTGCCGAGGTCGCGCCTGCGGACGCCGCCGAGGGCACCTCTGCTGGCGCCGTCGACGGTGCTTCGGCTCCGATCCCGGAGGTCCCGGAGGCCGACTCCCCGCAGGACGAGGCGTCTGGCGCCGACGCCTGACGGTCACTGCGCAGCGATGAGCGCCCTGCTTCCTTGAGGGGAAGCAGGGCGCTCATCACGTGGCGGTAGACCCTCATGCAAGGGCGGGAGAACGAGGCCAGGGCCTCGACACGGCCTGGCGCGACGGCCACGGTACGGCCCTGGTGCAGGTCACTCCCTGGTGCGGGTCGCTCAGCGCAGGGAGACGGCGAGACGGGCCAGCAGCGCCTCGATCGCCAGCAGCGGCGGCACGTTCCCGCTGATGCGGTCCCTCGTCTCCTGCACCGCCTCCAGCAGCCCCAGCGTGATCCTTCCCGATCCGCGGGCGGCGGTCTGCTCGATCTCCGGGGCCACCTCGATGTTGACCAGCTCCGTCTCCGCGCCGAGCTGACGGCTCAGCACGTCGCGCAGCACGGAGTGCGCATCGAGCAGGTACCGGTCCAGCACATCGCGGACCAGCCGCGTCTGCCGGCGCTTCGCATCCTCGTCGAGCTGGCGCACCTGGGAGCGGAGGGACGGAGGCACCTTGCCGTCGTCGATCCCGGCCGAGTGCAGGAAGCGTTCCTTCTCCTCGGTCGCGACGACGTCCGCGTGCTCCTTCGCCTCGGCGGTGGCACGATCCACCAGGCCCTGGGCGGCGAGCACCGCCTGGCCTGCTCCGCCCAGCGAGAGCAGGGTACGGGCCGACTCCTCACGGGTGGCCAGCGCACCGTCCTGCGTGGCGTAGCGCAGCGCCAGGCCGATGTGCCCCTGGGCGGCGCGGGCGGCCCGCACGGCGAGCTGCTCGTCGATCCCGTCACGACGACGCAGCAGGTCGGCGACCACCGCGGAGGAGGGCACCGACAGCGTCACCAGGCGGCAGCGGGAGCGGATGGTGGGCGCCAGATCCTCCGCGGAGGGTGCGCACAGCATCCACACCGTCGACGGGGGCGGCTCCTCGATCGACTTCAGCAGCACGTTGAAGGTGCCGGCGCTCATACGGTCGGCGTCCTCCACGATCAGCACCCGACGATTGCCGGTGGCCGGAGCGCGCTGCGCCGTCATCACCAGCCCGCGCACCTCCTCCTTCGCGATCGAGAGCTTGTCGGTCGCGACCACGGTGACGTCGGGATGGGTGCCCGCCAGCGTGGTCCGACACGCCCGGCACTGCCCGCAGCCGAGCCCCTGCTCGCATTGCAGGGTGGCGGCGAAGGCCCGGGCGGCGGTGGAGCGTCCGGAACCGGGCGGACCGGTGATCAGCCAGGCCTGCGCGAGGGAGCCCTCCGTGGAGGCGGCACGGCGGAACTGGGCGACGGCCGCGTCCTGGCCCACCACATCGGTCCATACCCCGCCGGCGGTCGTGGCGTCGGCGCCGGATCCTTCGGTCGACGTGCCCGTACCGCCGAGCGCCACGGTGTCGCTCACTGCTCGTCCCGGTGCCGGGTGGGCGGTGCCGGTTCGAAGGTGGGGTCGAAGAGGCCCAGCACCTCTGCGACGGACGCGAGCACCTGGGCGTGGACCTCCTCCCGGGAGAGGGTCCCGTCGATCACCGCGTAGCGCTCCGGATCCGCGGCGGCGAGGTCGAGGAACTCTCGGCGCACCGCCTCGTGGAAGCCGAGCCCTGCGGACTCCAGACGGTCCCGGTCGCCGGTGTCACGGCGCTCGTGCAAGGTCTGCGGGGGCACGTCCAGCAGGATCGTGCGATGGGGGAGGAGTCCGTCGACCGCCCACAGGGAGAGGGTGGCGATCGTCTCGGCATCCAGATCCCGCCCTGCTCCCTGGTAGGCGACCGAGGAGTCGAGGTACCGGTCGCCGAGCACCAGCCCGCCGCGGGCGAGGTGAGGCCGCACCACCGAGGCGACGTGATGGGCGCGGTCCGCGGCGTACAGCAGCGCCTCCGCCCGAGGGGTCACGTCCTCTCCGTGCAGCAGCAGGCCACGGATGCTCCGGCCGAGCGGGGTCCCGCCGGGCTCGCGGGTGGTGAGGATGAGGTCCTCCGCGACGGAGCGGTCGGCGACCAGGTGATCCCGCAGCAGCTGCATCTGCGTGGACTTCCCGGCCCCGTCACCGCCCTCGAAGGAGATGAACACCCCGCGGGTGGGCGGGTGCGGGGACGGGATGCGCAGGGCGCGGACGGAGTCCAGGATGCTCATGCGGGCTCCTCCCCGGGGTAGACCACGCCGAGCTCTGCTCGCATGGCGTCCATCGTGCTCATCACGTCAAGGGTGTCCTTCCAGCTCATCAGGGGAGACTCCAGCTCTTCGGCGGTGATCCGACGGGCGGCCTCGGCGATCTCGTAGGCCATCCCGTCGCCGGGGGCCCCGGGGTGGTCGACGGTCGCCGAACGGCCGTCGTGCAGCGACACGGTGAGCGTGCCCGGGGCGAAGAACGGCGCAGAGAGGCGGGCGGAGCCGAGGGTCCCGCTGACCACGGCCTCGGTGGGGGTGCGGGTGCGCAGGGTGGCGGACAGCCGCGCCCGTGCGCCGTGCTCGCCACGCCCCAGCAGACCCACGTAGGCGTCGACCCCGGTCTCGGTGAGATCGCCGCGGATCGCGAGCTCGCCGAGGCGGCCGAGCACCATCTGCGCGAAGGAGACAGGATAGACCCCCAGGTCCAGCAGCGCTCCGCCACCCAGCTCGGGGGCGTACATGCGGTGGCTCGGATCCGGCGGGAAGGACTGGCCGTGATCGGCGGTGACCTCCACGATCTCGCCGAGCATGCCGTCGGCGAGGAGCCTGCGCAGCATGTCGTACTGGGGCAGGAACCGCGACCACATCGCCTCCATCGCGAACACCCCGCGTTCGCGAGCGAGGTCCAGCAGGTCTCGTGCTTGGGCAGCGTTCAGTGTGAAGGCCTTCTCCACCAGCACCGGGATCCCGGCCTCGAGGACGGGGCGGGCCAGGGCATGGTGCTGCGCATGCGGGGAGGCGATGTAGACGGCATCGAGATCGCCGCGCTCCAGCATCTGCTCCACCGAGACGCCGGCGTGCGCGACGCCGTGCCTCGCGGCGAACTCCGCGGCGCGCTGCGCCGAGCGGGAGACGACGGAGACGACGCGCGAAGCCGTCGCCCGGTGCGCGGTCGCGGTGAACTGGCCGGCGATGTGGCCGGGCGAGATCACCCCCCAGCGCAGCCCGGGGGCGGTCGACGGGTCGGGAACGGTGGAGGCGGGGAGCAGCAACGGCTCTGCCGCCGCGTCACTGCGGGGCGCGTCGGTCTGGGTCATGGACCCAATCTATCGGTCGGGCCGACACCCAGCCTGCCATCAGTGGATCCACGGGTGGGTGAGGATTTGGAGGGGGCGTTGTTGGTGCTCAATCGGTACCTGACCACCTCCCGGATGCTCCTACACTGGTGAAATCGAGCACACGTGGTGCTCACGTCCGGACAAAGGAGTTTCGACATGCTCAACAGCACTTCCCGCCCTCTCGCCTCGCGGCGCACAGTCCTCGCCGTGGGCGGCGCGACGACGGCGGCCGCGGCGCTGGCCGCCTGCTCCGGCGGTTCCTCCGGCGACGGTGGCGACGGTGGCGACGGTGGCGACGCGCCCGCTGCGGACTTCGAGGAGCGAGGTCCGATCACCTTGGCCAAGGGCAAGGACACCACCGGCAAGCTCGCCGAGTTCCTGGAGACCTGGAACTCCGAGCACCCCGATGAGGAGGTGACGCTCATCGAGCTGCCCGAGGCCTCGGACGAGCAGCGCGGTCAGATGATCAACAATGCGCAGGCGAAGTCCGATGCGTACACCGTGCTCGGCCTGGACGTGGTCTGGACCGCCGAGTTCGCGGCGAACCAGTGGGTCGTCGAACTGCCGAAGGACAAATTCCCGCTCGATGACCTGATTCCCGCCACGGTGACGACCGCCACCTACTTCGAGAAGCTCTACGGGGTCCCGTTCATCACGAACGCAGAGCTGCTGTTCTCCCGCACCGACCTGCTCGAGCAGGCGGGGCTCGACGGCCCGCCCGAGACCTTCGACGAGATGTACGCGGTGATCGAGACCCTGCAGAAGGACGATCCGGAGCTGCTCGGCTTCGGCTCGCAGTACTCCAAGTACGAGGGACTGACTGTGCAGGCGGCCGGACTCGTGGCGTCGGCGGGTGGCGGGCTCTTCGACGCCGAGGGAAAGCCCCACGCCGATTCGGCGGAGGCGCTCACCGGGATCCAGACCGTCCGCGACGGTTTCGACAAGGGCTTCATCCCGCAGGAGGCACTGACATACAAGGAAGAGGAGTCCCGTGCGGCCTACCAGGACGGACGCCTCGCCTTCCTGCAGAACTGGCCGTACGTCTGGGCACTGGGCCAGGCCGAGGACGGCTCCTCATCGGTCAACGGGAAGATGGTGGCCAGCCTGGTGCCCGGGTTCGACGGGCCAGGCAGCTCGACGCTCGGTGGCCTGAACCTCGGGGTGAGCTCCTTCGCGAAGAACAAGGGCACCGCTGTCGACTTCATCGCCTTCATGGTCGACGCCGTCCAGCAGAAGGAATGGGGGCTCGCGACTGCGCAGGCCCCGGCGAACGTCGGCGTCTACGAGGACGCGGACATGCTCGAAGCCTTCCCGTTCCTTCCGCAGCTGAAGGACGCGATCGACAACGGGACCAGCCGTCCCGCCGTCGTCCAGTACGGAGAGGTGACCCAGGCGATCCAAGAGGCGGCCTACGCCTGCTTCTCCGGAGAGAAGGATGCTGAGCCGGCGATGAAGGATCTGCAGACCCAGCTGACCGAGCTCACGGCGAAGTGAGCACCACCGCCGCTCGTTCCGCGACGATCGGTGGCAGGCGGGGGAAGAAGATCGGCGGCGGACACGGCAGAATGGCGTACCTCCTCCTGCTCCCCACGCTGATTCTGCTGGCTCTCGTCGTCGGCTTCCCGCTGGGGCTGTCGGCCTGGCAGTCCCTGATGCAGACGGGCCAGGGGATCGACCCGGCCACCGGGCTGATCATCAAGGGCGATACCTTCGTCGGCCTGGAAAACTACATTGACGCCGTCACCGGCGCGGGTGCCGGTGCAGGTTTCTGGAACGCGTTCTGGAACACCACCCTGTTCACTGTCGTCGGTGTGAGCATCGAGACCGTGCTCGGCGTCGCGATGGCGCTGATCATGGCCAAGGCGATGCGGGCGACCGGTCTGGTGCGCGCCTCGATCCTGATCCCGTGGGCGATCCCCACGGTGGTCTCGGCACTGATGTGGCAGCTGATCTTCGATGCGAACGGCATCGCGAACCGGCTGCTCGACTATCAGGTGCTGTGGACCACCGAGGGGTGGCAGGCCAAGGCCGCTGTGCTCATCGCCGACATCTGGAAGACGGCCCCATACATCGGTCTGCTCACCCTCGCTGGGTTGCAGACCATCGACAAACAGGTCTACGAGGCGGCGACCGTCGACGGCGCGAACCGCTGGCAGACGTTCTGGAAGATCACGCTCCCGCTGGTGCGTCCGGTGCTCGTGGTGGCAGTGCTGTTCCGCCTGCTCGACGCCATGCGCATGTTCGACTTGCCGTACGTGCTGCTGGGGACCCTGGACTCCGGCCAGACCCTCTCCATGCTCGCCACCGACGCCGCCTCCAAGACGAACTTCGGCGCTGCTTCCGCGTATTCAATGGTGCTGTTCGCGTACATCTGCCTGGTGGCGTTCCTGTTCATCAAACTGTTCGGAGCCGATGTCATCGGCGACCAGGACCGCTCACCGAAGAAGAGACGGGTACCTCGCAGCCTGCGCACGACCTCGGAAGGGAGCATGCCATGAGCACCACCACCACCGGGGTCGTCTCTCGCACGGGTGAGGTGTTGAAGCCCAAGAAGCACAAGGGCCGCACCGCCGGCTCGATCGTCATCGCCCTGGGCATCGCGTTCATCCTGGTGTATTGCCTCGCACCGTTCTACTGGATGATCGTCTCCGCGCTGCGCCAGCCCTCCGAGGGCCGGTCCACGGAGCTGATCCCGAGTCCGATCAGCGTCGAGAACTTCATCGCGGTCTTCGACCCGTCGAACCACTTCGCCCGCGCACTGCTGAACTCGCTGGTCGTCGCCGGAGGCACCACGCTGCTGGTCCTCGTGCTCGGCGTGTTCGGCGCCTACGCATTGGCGCGGCTCGATTTTCGCGGCAAGGTGCTGGTCATGTTCCTCATCGTGGCGACCTCGATGTTCCCGGTCGTCACCCTCGTGGTCCCGCTGCTGAAGCTGTTCAGCGGCGGCTTCGTGTGGTTCCCGTTCAACTGGATCAACACCTACCAGTCGATGATCCTGCCGACGATCTCCTTCGCACTGCCGCTGGCGGTGTGGAACCTCAACGCATTCTTCCGGCAGTTGCCGGTCGAGCTCGAGCAGGCGGCGATGATCGACGGGACCACCCGCTTCGGAGCGTTCACCAGGGTCATCCTGCCGCTGGCCGCACCCGGGGTGTTCACCACCGCGATCATCACCTTCATCGCGGCGTGGAACGAGTTCCTCATCGCCCTGACGATGGTGAACGCACCGCTCATGCAGACCGCGAACGTCGCGATCTCGAAGTTCACCGGCATCTCGCAGTTCGACACCCCGTACGGCACGAAGATGGCCGCCGGCGTGATCGTGACGGTGCCGCTCATCATTATGGTGCTGCTCTTCCAGCGCCGCATCATCGGTGGCCTCGCCGCCGGATCGGTGAAATAGCCCATCCCCGGATCCGACCGCGGGAACAGCGAAGCGGGGCCCCCCCCCCCCCCGCGGGGGGGCCGGGAGGAAGCCCCCCCCCCCGCCCACCCCGCGCCCGCCGACCACAAAAAAAAG
>JAKDNE010000023.1 GCA_030451965.1 Brachybacterium sp.
CAGGGCCTGCGCGGCCCTGGCCTGTCGCGGAGGGGTCGTTGGTGACGTGTGCCGGCGATATCGCCGGTCCACCCCTCCATCGACCCGTCCGCTCTGCTGTCCGGGTCCTGGTCCCCGGCGGGAAGGCCCCTGCAGGTGCCGGTGCGGGTGCATGCGCAGCCCGGGTCGGCCGGGCGCAGCGGCTCGCGTCCAGCAGTCGACCGTTCCTCCACAGCCCGCCCCCGTCCACAGGAACAGACCTGCCCTGGAACCGCGGGGCCACGGCCGGGACGCTGAGGGGCATCGGCACGGTGCCGACGCCGGGGACCCCCGGCCATCCAGGAAGGACACCGCCATGCGCGACATCCAGACCACCATCATGGGGAACGCCACCGCGGACCCGACCGCCCTGAGGCAGGACGACGGATCCGTCACCGCCAAAGTGCGGATCGCCGTCACCGGTCGCTACTACAACTCCTCGCAGCAGGACTACGCCGATCGCAAGACCGAGTTCATCACGGTGTTCGTGCGCCGCCAGCTGGCCAAGAACGTGCTGCTCTCGGTGCGCAAGGGCCAGCCGCTGATCGTCACCGGGCGGTTGCACAGCTCCGAATGGGCCGGCGAGGACGGCGCGATGCGCTTCTCCCTGAATCTTCAGGCCGAGGCCCTCGGCCACGACCTCACCTACGGCACCGCCGCCTACCGCCGCCCCGACCGGGGCGAGGACGTGCCGGACATCGATCCCTATACGGGGGAGGCCGTCTTGCCGGTCGGTGCCGCGCCCGCGACCGGGGCCGCCGGGGGCAGTGCCGGGGAGGGTCTCGATGACCTCACGGGCGAGGAGCAGTCCGCGGAGGAATCTCTCGCCCCGGCGTTCTGACCGCTCGTTCCGCGGTCATTCCGTCTCGGTCAGGGTCTGGACCAGGGCCTGGGAGATCTCGGGGAGCAGCGCGGTGCCGAGGACGTAGCCGTCCTCGTCACCGTGATGCACCGCCGACCAGGTGGTGCCGTCGTCCAGCGCGGCGACCACCACCCGCAGCGGACGGTCGACAGGCAGTCGGCGATCGCCCTCGTCATCATGGACGGTCCAGGCGGCGGGCGCGAGATCACAGACGATCGCCCCGCCCGCGGCCAGCTCCGGCCACTGCGCCGACTCGAGCGCAGCCAGCGGATCTGCGGCCACCGCGGAGCCGTCATCGAGATCGATCGGGGTGAGGTGCAGACCGTCCCGGGCCTCAACGCTCTCGTCGTCCGCCCCGAGCAGGGCTGCGAGAGAGGGCGAGGCCGCCATCAGCTCCGCGCTGCGCGCCAGCGCGAACAGACGCGGTGCGGGCAGCGAGCTGTCCTCCACGTGGCGGGCCACCTCGAGAACTGCCGCCGCAAGGGCAGCCGTCGGAGGGTCCAGAGGGTCCGGGGAAGCAGTCGTCATCGAATCGAGAGGTCCCTTACAGGTTCGCCTGACAGAATGGGGTGACCGTCGCGTTGACGCGGCGGCACCACACTGTACCCGGAGCCCTCGGACCACTGCCTGCGCAGCGGCTGGTGGGACCGTCGGCTCCGACACCGAATCACCGAGGTTATCTGTGAGTTTCTCCGCCCCGTTCGGCGATATGCCCCGGCCACGCCCCCGGCCGGCCCCTGATGCGAGTCCGAGCGGTCCCAGGAGGATCTCGCCGCTGGCGATCACCGCCGCGGTCATTGCCCTCCTTGTCATCCTGCTGGTCATCGCTTCCGAGGTGTGGACCAAGTACCTGTGGACCGACCAGCTGGAGTTCACCGACGTGCTGCTCACCCGCTGGGGTACCCAGGCAGGGCTGTTCTTCGGTGGAGCCATACTGTTCGCGGTGCCGCTGTTCCTCAGCCTGCGCATGGCCTACACGAAGCGTCCGGTGTACCCGCCGATCACCCGGGAGCAGGAAGCGCTCGAGCAGTTCCGCGCGGCGGTGGACCCGCTGCGCCGCGGCCTGACCTACGGCGCCCCGGTGGTGATCGGTGCCTTCGGCGGCTTGGCGCTCTCCCGGCGCTGGCAGGACGTGCAGCTCTTCCTGCACCCCCAGGACTTCGGCCAGACCGATCCCGTCTTCGGCAATGACATCTCGTTCTACGTCTTCACGCTGCCGCTGATCGACATGCTCATCGGCTTCGGGCAGTTCGTGCTGCTGGTCGCGATCGTGGGTGCGCTGGTCGGGCACTTCATCTACGGCGGTGTCAGCTGGGGGCAGGAGAGCGGTCTCGAGGTCACTCGGGCGGCTCGCCGCCACCTCGGCATCCTCGCCACCGTCTACGTGCTGCTGCTCGGCGCCGGCCACTGGTTCCAGCGCTATGACCTCCTCACCGCGGTTCATTCACGGTTCGAGGGCGCGTCCTACGCCGACGTCAAGGCGATCCTCCCCGCCCAGACCATCCTCGCGATCGCCTCGATCGCGGTGGCGGCGCTGTTCGTGGTGTGGATCTTCCGCTCCGACTGGCGCATCCCCGCGATCGGCGCGGGCCTGATGATCCTGTCCACGCTGGTGGTCGGCAACCTCTACCCCTGGGCGATCCAGCAGTTCCAGGTCCAGCCCAATGAACGTGCGCTCGAGCAGCCCTACATCCAGAACAACATCGACGCGACCCGCACCGCGTTCAACCTCGACGACGTCAACGAGGTGCCCTACACGGCTACCACCGATGCAGAGCCCGGAGCGCTGCGGTCGGATGCCTCGACCACCGCCCAGATCCGTCTGATGGATCCCCACATCATCTCGCCGACCTTCGAGCAGCGTGAGGCGAACCGCCGCTACTGGGGCTTCGAGGACGTGCTCAACGTGGACCGTTACGAGATCGACGACGAGCTGCAGGACACCGTCATCGGTGTGCGTGAGCTGCGCCCGGACAAGTTCGGCCTGGCCGAGCGCTCCTGGGTGGATCAGCACATCATCTACACCCACGGCTACGGCACTGCGGCCGCCTATGGCAATCGCCGCAACGCGGACGGCGAGCCCTCCTTCCTGCAGTCCGGGGTGCCCGGCGACGGCGCGTTCGGCAAGTACCAGGAACGGGTCTACTTCGGCCAGCATTCGCCCGACTACTCGATCGTGGGAGCCCCCGAGAGCACCGAGCCCGAGGAGTTCGACTACCAGCGCGGCGGCACCGACGAGGAGGAGGGCGGCGACCAGGTCTACAACACCTACCAGGGAGACGGCGGCCCCTCCGTCGGCAGCTTCATGAACCAGCTGCTCTACTCGATCAAGTTCCGCGACCCGAACATCGTCATCTCCAACTATCTCAACGACGATTCGCAGATCCTCTACGACCGCGACCCGCAGCAGCGGGTCCGTGAGGTCGCACCGTTCCTGTCGCTGGATTCTCAGATGTACCCGGCCGTGGTCGATGACCAGCTGGTATGGGTGGTCGACGGCTACACCTCCACGTCGGAGTACCCCTACGCGCAGTCGGTGAACCTCGATCAGACCGTCGATGATTCGCAGACGGACCCCAACGCGACCGCCGCCAACCGGGAGCGCTCGGCGAACTACATGCGCAACTCGGTCAAGGCGACCGTGAACGCCTTCGACGGCTCGGTGACGCTGTACACCTGGGACACGGAGGATCCGATCCTCAAGTCCTGGGCAGAGGTGTTCCCCGACGCCCTGCAGCCGGCCTCCGACATCAGCGGTGAGCTGATGTCCCATCTGCGCTACCCGGCGGACTTCTTCAAGGCGCAGCGGGAGATCCTGTCGACCTACCACGTCACCGAAGCGGACGACTTCTTCACCCAGCAGGACTTCTGGCAGGTCCCGCCGGATCCGACGGTGCCGGCGCCCACGAACCCGGACGGCACCACCGGCGACCAGGCACCCCAGCCTCCGATGTACCTCACGATGCAGATGCCCAGCGATGAGTCCCCGCGCTTCATGCTCTCCTCGAGCTTCATCCCCTCCGAGGGGCAGAACGTGCTCACCGGCTACCTGGCCGTGGATTCGGAGACCGGAGACCAGAGCGGCAATCCTGCAGACTCCTTCGGTGACATGACACTCTTGGTGCTGCCGGCCTCGAACCCGGTCAACGGTCCCGGGCAGGTGCAGGCGACTTTCAACGCGGAGCCGAACGTCTCGAAGGCGCTGAACCTGCTGAAGTCGGGCAACTCCGAGGTGCTCAACGGCAACCTGCTCACGCTCCCGGTCGGCGGCGGGCTGCTCTACGTCCAGCCCGTCTACCTGCAGTCCTCCGCCTCGGGCGGCGGCACCCAGTACCCGCTGCTGCAGCTGGTGCTGGTCTCCTTCGGCGAGAAGATCGGCTTCGCGCCGACGCTCGATGAAGCACTGGACCTCGTCTTCGGCGGGGACTCGGGCGCGACCGCCGGCGACGCCGAGATCACCGACACCGACGCCCCCTCCGGCACCGCCGACGCCGTCACCGGTGAGGGAAGCGTCGACGAGGGCGAGGACGCTCCCGCCGAGGACGAGGAGCAGAGCTCCGCACCGCCCGCGGACGGCACCGCCGAGGCGCGCCTCGAAACGGCGCTCACGGACATGGACGCCGCTGTCAGTGACGCGGAGACCGCGATGGCGGACGGTGACTGGGCCGCGTACGGCGACGCCCAGGAGCGTCTCGCCGACGCCCTGAACCGGGCGATCGCCGCCAACGAGGAGCTCGAGGGCACCGGCACCCCGGCCCAGCCCTCCGACGGCGGGGGCGGCTGATCCGCTGCTGACCACCGTCCCCGAGGACGCCCGACCGGCGCCGGCTCACCGCCGGATCCGGCCGGGCGTTCCGGCGTTCAGGCAGGTGAGCGAGCCGTGAACGTGTCATGGCACACGTTCGGAGGCGTCGAGTTGGACGTGACCGCGGGGGAGCCGTAGAGTAATCCATGTCGCCGCGGGGTGGAGCAGTTCGGTAGCTCGCCGGGCTCATAACCCGGAGGTCGTAGGTTCAAATCCTGCCCCCGCTACGAGAAGAAGGCCCGGACAGTGGGAACACTGTCCGGGCCTTCTGTCATGTCTGGCACGATGTCGACCATGACGTCCTCCTCCGCGTCTCTCGCCCCCCGAGCACTGCTGTTCATCGGCGACTCCATCACTGATGCCGGACGACGCCAGGACCCTGAACAGCTCGGCCACGGCTACGTGCGCCTCCTCGCCGAGCACTTCGCCGCCCACGAACCCACCGCCACCGTGATCAACCGGGGGATCGGTGGTGACAAGGTCGCAGACCTCGAGGCGCGCTTCGATTCCGACTGCCTCGACCTGGCACCCGATGCGGTGACGATCTTCGTGGGCGTGAACGACGCCTGGCACCGCTTCACCCGCGGTGAGCAGATCACCGAGGAATCCTTCGAGGCGGGGTACCGCCACCTGCTCGAGCAGCTCGCCGCTGCGGCGCCCGGCGTGCCGGTGGTGCTGATCATCCCCGTGGTCGCGGATATCGACGACCAGGCGCTACGGATCCACAGCGATCTGGACGGCAAGGTGGCGATCATCCGCTCGCTCGCACGGGAGCACGGACATCGGATCGTGGACCTCGAGCAGGTGCTGGCCTCGGCGCTCGCGGCCGGGCACCGCCCGCGGGACATCGCAGAGGACGGCGTGCACCCCACCCCGGCCGGCCACCGCCTGATCGCCGACGCCTGGCTCGAGGCCGTCGGGCGCTGAGCGGGCCGTCGATCAGCCCAGCGGTGCGGTGACGTCCACCGAGAGGAACCCGCGGCGGAAGCTGCGGGCATCGAGCACCAGGAGCTCTGCCGGGCGTGCAGGGTTGCGCAGGTGGATGTGCCCGCTGCGGGGATCGGCGCCGACGACGGCGAACACGTGGTTCGGCGGCAGCGGTCCGAAGGCTGTGGGAACCCGCGAGCTCAGCGGATGCGTCGAGGCGGCGATCGCCCGGCCCTGGGCACGCCACGCGATGATCTGTGCGGCGCTCGGCATCCGCAGCTGCGAGCGGACCCGCTCGCCCAGCAGCAGCTCGAAGCCGAACCGGGCGAATCCGCGCTGCAGGGCGTCGTAGCCTCCGGCCACGTGACCCGCGATCGCCTTCTCGAGCACCCCCGCCCAGCCGGGATTCGCGCCATCGCGTCGGCCGTACTGGAAGGTGCCCCGGGCATCGACCGGCAACCGCCGATCCACCCGGATGGGTGCCGCCGACCCCGGAAGGTGCACCGCGACGATCCCGCCCGCCTCCTCGCTCAGCAGCTGCCGCAGCCGCTCCGGCGCGGTCTCGTGGATCGCGAGCATCGGGGCCATCACCCAGCAGTCCCCGAGCCGGCCCTGCCGGGGGCGCAGCAGCCGGGCGGGGGCCAGCGGGCCCTGATCCTCCCTCAGCGCCCTGGCGTGCGGGCCGGGAGCGAGGGGGAGGAGGCAAGCGCCGGCGCCGTCCTGCGGCGTGCCCGGACGCGCTTCGCGCGCCCGCCCGGCCAGGACGAGCGCGCGAAGGGTGCGGCGCCAGGTGCGCACGCGGGGGCGGTGATCACTCATCAGCCTCTCCGCCCCGTCGGTGGAACCGGTCGTCAGTGTGCGTCGGCCGGGACGATCTTCTGGCCGGTGTGCTCCATGACCCCATGGAACCAGGGCTGGGAGATGTCGAAGGCCTTGTGGCCGGCGACCCGCTCGAACTCGACCGCGCGCAGCACGTCGCCGCGCTCCTCATCGTGCCCGATCAGACCCGAGCCGCCCTCGAGGGCGACCTGGACGGCGTAGTCGGTCATCGACTTGATCAGGCGGATGTCCTCCGGGTTCGCCTTCGCGGAGCGGGAGAAGTAGCCGGACTTCTGGACCATGACCTTCTCGGCGCCGAGCCGGGAGGCGAACTGCTTCGCGAACCACTGACCGGGGTTGATCGTGTCGATCTTGACGTGCCCGAAGGGGTCCTTCTCCGGCTCCTCGCCGCGGGCCTGCATCTCGGCGACGATCTCGGGGATACCGGCGCCCTCGGAGAGGAAGATGTTCACGCAGCCGGCATCGTCCATGACGGCCTTGAGCCGCTCGGCCTCGGCGTCGATGTCGAGCTTGAGCTCAGGCAGGTATACGGCGTGGACGTCCCAGCGCTCGGCGCGGTGGCCGATCCCGGGCAGCCACTCCTGCTGGGAGTGCCAGGTCTGGTAGTACTCGGCGGCCTGCGCGGTGAGGTAGCCGCAGGCACGGCCCATGATCTCGTGGATGATCAGCATCTTCGGGTTCGAGCCGTGCTCGGCGATGATGTTCTGTGCGAAGACGCTGGACTGCTCCGCGGCGGACTTCGCGCCGAGGGACTGACGGATCGGCACGATGTCATTGTCGATCGTCTTGGGCAGGCCCACGACCTGCAGCTCATGGCCGTTCTCGTGGAGGAACTTCGCGAGGTCTGCGGCGGTGGTGTTGGTGTCGTCGCCGCCGATGGTGTGCAGCACGTCCACACCGTCGTCCTTGAGCTTGTTCGCGGCCACCTCGAGGGCGTTCTCGCCCTCCTCGATCAGGCCGCGCTTCACGAGGTCCTTGGTGTTGGTGAGCTTCACGCGGGAGTTGCCGATGGGGGAGCCGCCGTAATTGTGCAGCAGGCCCGCCTTCGCGCGCACCTCGTCGTCCACCACGAGCTTCTCGCCGGAGAGCAGACCCCAATAGCCGTGCTTGTAGGCGATGATCTCGACGTCGGGCACCAGCTCGGTGTACCGCTCGATGAGGCCGCCGACGGCGGAGGACAGGCAGGGGGCATAGCCACCGGCGGTCAGGAGGGCGACGCGCTTGACGGTCATGGAGAGGGAGTTCCTTCACGGTTCGGGGTCACGATGGCCCGAGTCTACCGATCGGACCTGGACGGCTCCGACCGCCGCCCAGGCGTGGACTCCGGCCCCGGACCCGTCACTCGCGGGCCGCGAGCGACTCCAGGATCTCCTCGTGCAGCCGTCCGTTGGTGGCCACCGCGTTCCCTCCGAACGGGCCGTCCTCTCCGGTGAGCGAGGTGAAGCGGCCGCCGGCCTCGGTGACGATCGGGACCAGCGCGACCATGTCGTGCAGCGCGAGCTCCGGCTCGCAGGCCGCATCGACCGCACCCTCGGCCACCAGCATGTAGGACCAGAAGTCCCCGTAGGCTCGGGTGCGCCAGAAGCGCTGCATGAGGTTCAGCATCTGTGGCAGCCGATCTTGTTCCGCCCAGCCGTGCAGCGAGGAGTAGGACAGCGAGGCCTCCTCGATCGAGTCTACGGAGGAGACCTGGAGTCGGGAGGCGTTGTTGATCCGTGAACCGGTCCAAGCGCCCACCCCCTCACCGCCCCACCAGCGCCGGCCCAAGGACGGCGCGGAGACCAGGCCCACGACGGGGCGGCCGTCCTCGATGAGTCCGATGAGGGTGCCCCACACGGGCACGCCGCGCACGAAGTTGCTGGTGCCGTCGATGGGGTCGATCACCCACTGCCGCGGGGAGGCTCCGGTGCTGCCGAACTCTTCGCCGATCACCTGATCGCGGGAGCGGACGCGAGCCAGCTGGGAGCGCACCAGCTGTTCGGCCGCACGGTCGGCGTCGGTGACCTCGGTGAGATCAGGCTTGGTGGAGACCTCGAGGTCCTGCGCCTTGAAGCGCGACATGGTCAGCTGGTCCACGGCATCGGCAAGCACGTGTGCCAGGCGCAGGTCATCGGCGAATCGACTGGACATGCGCCCACAGTACGGGCCGCGACAGCCTGCTCTGCGCAGCGACGCGGGACCGTCCCGGGACGAGGCCGCCGCCCGGGTGCGTCACGGGACAGGGAGGTTCACGTGCTCACATCTGCCAGGGGTCGTTCTTGCGCAGCGCCGTGGCCAGGCGCCGGTAGGAGAGCAGCCGGGCAGGGCCGGCGCTGCCGGCACCGCCGGCGGCGACCTGCTCGTCCAGGGAGCAGTCCGGGGAGCCCTCGAGATGGGTGCAGCCGCGCGGGCAGTCCTCGGCCAGCTGGGCGAGGTCCACGAAGGCATCCAACAGCTCCTCGGGGTCCACATGACCCAGTCCGAAGGAGCGCACCCCAGGGGTGTCGATCACCCAGCCGTCGTCGTCCGGCAACGGCATCGCCAGCGCCGAGGAGGAGGTGTGCCGACCCCGCCCGGTGACGTCGTTGACCAGTCCGATAGCACGGTCGGTCCCGGGCACCAGGGCGTTCAGCAGCGTGGACTTCCCGACGCCCGAATGACCGATGAGCACGCTGACCCGTCCCGAAAGCCGGTCGCGCAGCGTCTCCAGCCCCGCGATCCCGGGGCGCGCCGGGTCCGTCGCCTGCTCGGGCGACTCGCGATACGTCACCACGTGCTCGAGGCCCAGCGGCGCGTATGCGGTGAGGAACTCCTCGGGGGAGCGCAGATCTGACTTGGTGAGCACCAGCAGGGTGTCGATCCCGGCGACGTAGGCGGCGACCAGGCAACGGTCGATCATCCCACCGCGCGGCTCCGGCTCTGCGACGGCGGTGACCATCACCATCAGGTCCACATTCGCGACCAGCGGACGCTCCGTCGAGTCGTCGTCGTCGGCGCTGCGCCGCAGGAAGGAGCTGCGCTCCCGGATGCGGACGATGCGGGCGAGGCTGCCGTCGCGCCCCGAGGTGTCACCGACCAGACCGACCAGGTCGCCGGGGACGATGGGGGAGCGGCCCAGCTCCCGCGCGCGCATCGCGGTGACCGCCCGCTCCTCGGCAGTGCCTTCGGCGAGGAGCGTCCGCCACCGCCCGCGGTCCACGGAGACCACCCGAGCGGTGACGGCGTCCTCATGCTTGGGCCGGTCCTTCGTGCGCGGACGGGAGCCGCGCCGCTGCGGACGGACACGGACATCGCTCTCGTCGTACTCCCGCGAGGAGCGCCTCACGCGTCGTCCGCCGCCGGCTCCGGGTGCAGCATCGACAGCCACATCCCCACGAAATCCGGCAGTGTCTTCTGCGTGGTGCCGATGTCGACGACTCGCAGATCCGCGACCCGCAGGCCGATGATCGCGCCAGCGGTCGCCATGCGGTGGTCCTCGTAGCTCTCGAAGACCGCGCCGCGCAGCTCACCAGGCTGGATCTCCAGGCCGTCCGCGAGCTCGAGGGTGCGGGCTCCGACCTTGGTCAGCTCCGTGGCCAGCGCCTTCAGCCGGTCGGTCTCGTGGCCGCGCAGGTGCGCGACGCCCGTGAGCCGGGACGGCGAGTCCGCCAGCGCGCACAGCGCCGACATCGTGGGCACCAGCTCGCCCATCGCGGACATGTCGGCGTCGATCCCGTGGATCTCCCCGGTGCCGCGCACGCACATGGTCCGGCCCTCGCGCCAGACCTTCCCGCCCATCCGGGTCAGCAGGTCGCGGTAGGCGTCTCCGGGCTGGGTGGTGGTCTCCGGCCAGTCATCGACCGCGATCGTGCCGCCGGTGGCCAGGGCCGCGGCCAGGAACGGCCCGGCGTTCGAGAGATCGGGCTCCACGGCGACCTCCACCGGCCGGATCTGTCCGTGCCGGACCTGCCAGGAGTGACGGCCCTGTGCGTCGAGACCGTGTGAGGCCTCGATGCCGGCCTGGCGCAGGGTCTCCATGGTCATCTCGATGTGCGGCAGCGACGGCAGCACCTCGCCGACGTGCACCAGTTCGACGTCCTGCTCCGTGTGGGCCGCGACCAGCAGCATGTTGGAGATGAACTGGCTGGAGCCTGAGGCGTCGACCTCGAGGCGGCCACCGCGCAGCAGACCGGTGCCGTGCACGGTCAGCGGCAGCCGACCGGGCTCGCCGTGCTCGGTGACCTCCACGCCCTGCTGGCGGAGGAGGTCGATGACCGGCTCCATCGGCCGCTCCAGCGCAGCTGGATCACCGGTGAAGCGGACGTCGCCGTGATGCAGCGCCGCGAGCAGCGGCACGAAGCGCATCACCGTGCCCGCGAGACCGGTGTGGATCTCGATCGGGTCGGCCGGATGTGTGGCGCGGGGCGGCATCGGGGTGACATGCAGCGCCCCGTCCTGCACCTCGAGCACCGCACCGAGACGTTCGAGCGCATCACGCATCAGCCGGGTATCGCGGGAGACCAGTGCTCCGCGGAGCACGGACGGCTCTGCTGCGGCGGCTGCCAGCAGCATCCACCGGGCGGTCAGGGACTTCGATCCCGGCACCCGCACCAGGGCGTCGACCGGCTGGTCGGCCCCCGGTGCGTTCCACAGAACCTCTGAGGCCACTTCGTCAGCTCCGCTGTTCGGCGAGCTGCTTCTGTGCGGTCGCGACCGCACCCTTCGCCTTCTTCTCGAGCGTCCCGGCCTTCTTCTCGAGCTCACGCTGCTTCGCCGCGGCCTTCTTCTGGCTGCGCTCGACGAACTTGTTCGCCCGGTATCCGAGCGAGGGACGGCCGTCGTGGTCCACCACGGCCAGCAGCACGCCGCCGAGCAGGCCGGCATCGGTGAGGATGGACTGGACCTCCTGCGTCAGCTCCTCGCCGCGCAGCTCCCAGACCTTCTTGCGGCCGGCCCAGCCGATGGAGGTGGTGACCAGGAGGGTCGCCGCCGCGGCGCGCGGGCAGCGGTTCGTTGCGTACAGGACACCGGCACCGGCGGCGACGGCACCGGTGGCACGGATGACGGTGCGCACGTCGAGGAAGCCGGGGGCCGAGGTCTTCGAGATCGCGGAGTCGGCCGCGTCGAAGGCCTGCGGGTAGACATCGATCTCCCGCTCGGGGTGCAGGGCGGTGCGCACTCCCTGGAAGACGAAGGGTGCAGCGAGCAGGGGCCGGGCGATGCGGCGGACCAGAGACATGGTGTCCTCACGTTCTCGACGGGGTCAGGAGGTCGGGTGGTGCGGCCGTGTCGGCCAGGTCACCGGCGTCCAGACTACCGCGCGGGGAACATTCACCGTGCCGGGCGCGTTGGACTGGGCGGTGCGGCACGAGCGTCGTACCTCATGACGGCCGTGCAGCGACCGCATGACCCACGCGGGACGAGACGCCCACAGGCGCCGGGAAGGCAGGCGGCCCATGACAGCTCAGGTGCTCGAGCGCGCTCCGACCCGGTCCGGTGGCGTAGGTTTGAGGGCGATGACCCGAACAGATCCCGCCCTGAGCCCAGACGAGGGCGTTCCGGACCCCGCCCCCACCGTGGAGGAGCCGGGTGCGGTCGATGCCCCGCCCTTCGATTTCGAGGCCGAGGCGCTCTCCCATCTCGACTCCCTCTACGGCGGCGCGCTGCGGATGACCCGCAACCCGCACGACGCCGAGGATCTGGTGCAGGACACCTTCGTCAAGGCCTTCCGAGCTCGTGACCGCTTCACCCCGGGGACGAACATGCGTGCCTGGCTGTACCGGATCATGACCAACAACTTCATCTCGATGTACCGCACCAAGCAGCGCCGGCCCAAGGAGGCCTGGACCGACACGGTCGAGGACTGGCAGTTGGCCGAGGTGGCCGGGCACACCAGTCGCGGCCTGCGCTCCGCGGAGACCGAGGCGCTGGACCACCTGCCCGACTCCGCGGTCAAGGACGCGCTGGGCGAGCTGCGCGAGGACTACCGCATGGCGGTCTACCTCGCCGATGTCGAGGGCTTCGCCTACAAGGAGATCGCCGAGATCATGGACACCCCGATCGGGACCGTGATGTCTCGCCTGCACCGGGGGCGCCGCCAGTTGCGGGAGATGCTCTCGGACTATGCGTACCGCAGCGGTTTCCTGCGGGGCGGCGCCGCGGACGATGGCGCGGCGACCGGCCGGACCACGAGCGGATCGACGGACGGGGAGGACGAACGATGAATCAGGAGAATCTCGCCGGACGCGGCGGCCCCGCGGAGCCGGAGCGACGCGATCTGCGCTACGGGCTGGAGGAGGCGCTCGACGGCGAGCTGCCTGAGGAGCTGGTCCAGCGCATGCAGCGCCATACCGACGACTGCCCGGAATGCGCCGAGGAGTGGGAGCAGGTGCGCCTGATGAAGGAGCTGGTGCGGCGCAGCTGCGCCGATCGGGCCCCGTCGGAGCTGCGGGAGCGCATCGCCGTGCAGTGCCGCACCGTCTCGGTGACCCGCACGGACGCTGACGGCAGCACGGTGCGGATCACCCGCACCTCGACCGTCCGCCGTGAGTTCCCGGCTCCCTGACGGCCGACAGCACGTCCCGGATCCGCACTCTCCCCGGGTGCTCGCACGACGACGGGCCACTCCCGGGTGGGAGTGGCCCGTCGTCGTGTCGCTCGCTGCGACGTCACGGTCAGCAGTTGGGGCGCTTGCCGTGATTCGCGCCGTTCTTGCGGCGAGCCTTGCGCTTGCGTCCTCGCTTGCTCATCACGATCTCCTTCCTTCGCCCGGATGACCTGACGATTGTGCCACATGCCGCTGGGTGCGACGCTGTCGGGAGCGGTGCCCGCTCCGCGCTGAGTCCGAGGTCACTCGGGACGAGGTCGCCTCAGGAGGAGGTGCCCAGCCAGCGCCCGAAGCCGCCGTGGAGCACCAGCCAGGCGATCAGGCCGTAGCCGGTCTGCCCGGGATGGTCCCCGGGGGAGCGAGCGAGGTCGGACTCCCACTGCTCGTGACCGATCAGGCCGCCGACCGTGTCGACGTAGGGGATGCGACGCCGGGAGCAGACGTCCTCGAAGGCGCCGGAGAGGTCCCGCACCGCGGCGGTGGTCCCAGGGTCCTTGCTGGGGGTCGGTCCCACCACGAAGGCGGGGATGCGCAGTCGCTCCAGCCCGTCGAGCACCTTGGCGAGGTTCAGTCGGGAACGGGCCAGGGAGATCCCGGTCCCGACATCAGCGCGGCCCATCGCCAGCACCACCCGGTTGTCCACCGAGCCGTCTGCCTGCCCCTGGGTGGAGAAGCGCCGCTGCACGTCCTCGTCCCAGCGTTCCGAGAGCTCGGCGGAGGTCTCAGCGGGCAGTGCGGCGCTGAACACGTCGATGCGGTTGGTCGCTCCCTGCTCGCTGGCCACGGCACGGCCGAGCCATCCCAGCGCCCGAGCATCACCCACCCCGGCGAGAAGCTCGTCTCCGAGCGCGATGATGCGGATCCGGGACTCCGGAGACGGGGCGGGCGTCATGGGCACTGTGGGCACCGGGACCTCCTGGACGGGGACGGGGTCGTCAACTCTAACGGCGGCGCGGGCCACGGGCGAACCCGTGACCCGCGGTGGTGCTCAGGCCTCGAAGGCCCGGATGAGCAGGTCCTCCTGCTCGATCTTGTGCGTCGCGTTCGATCCGGTTGCCGGGGAGGCGGAGGCGGGACGAGCGACGACCCGCAGCGTGCGTCCGACCTCGGGGGCGAAGTTCATCGCCATGAAGCTCCAGGCGCCCTGGTTCTGCGGCTCCTCCTGGACCCAGATCAGCGAGGCGTCCGGGTAGCTGCCGAGGACGTCCTGGAACTGTTCGGTGGGCAGCGGGTAGAGCTGCTCGACCCGCACGAGTGCCGTATCGGTGATCTCGTGCTTCTCACGCCAGGCGACGAGGTCCCAGTAGACCTTGCCGGAGGTCAGCAGCACCCGACGCACGTCCGCCGGATCCACGGAGGTGTCCTGGAGGACGGGCTCGAACGTCCCGGTGGTGAAGTCCTCGACCGCGCTGACCGCAGCCTTGTTGCGCAGCATCGATTTCGGGGTGAAGACGATCAGCGGCTTCTTCGCCTCGGTGAGCGCCTGCCTGCGCAGCAGGTGGAAGTAGCTCGCCGGCGTGGACGGTGCGGCGACACGCATGTTGTTCTCCGCGCACAGCTGGAGGAAGCGCTCGATGCGCGCGGAGGAGTGGTCCGGACCCTGGCCCTCGTAGCCATGGGGGAGGAGCATCACCACGCTCGATCTCTGGCCCCACTTCTGCTCGGAGGCCGAGATGAACTCGTCGATGATGGTCTGCGCGCCGTTGACGAAGTCTCCGAACTGCGCCTCCCACAGCACCAGCGACTGCGGGCTCTCGACCGAGTAGCCGTACTCGAACCCGAGCGCCGCGAACTCCGAGAGCGAGGAATCGTAGGCGTTGAACCGCGCCTGGTCATCGGAGAGGTAGGCGAGCGGCGTCCAGGTATCGCCGTTGTCGTGATCGATGAGCACGCTGTGGCGCTGGACGAAAGTGCCGCGGCGGGAGTCCTGGCCGGCCAGGCGCACGCGATGACCCTGCAGCAGCAGTGACCCGAAGGCCAGCAGCTCCCCGAAGGCCCAGTCGACGTTGCCCGCCGTGGTCATCTGCGTGCGACGCTGGAGCACCGTCATCAGCTTGGGATGGACCTCGAAGGAGGCGGGGACCTCCGAGTGCGCCTTACCGATCCGCTCGAGCACATCGGCCCCGACCGCGGTCTGCACCGGCGTCTCGTCGGCGACGCCCTTCTGAGCATCCGGCAGGTCCAGGCCCTGGACGTGTTCCTGCGACGAGGTCTCGGGGGTCCGCGCCGTGCGGGTGGAGGCGAAGGCCTCGTCCAGGTGCTCCTGGAAGTTGCGCACCAGACCCTCGGTCTCCTCCTCGGTGAGGTCGCCGCGCTCGATGAGCGCTTCCGTGTAGAGCTTGCGGGTCGAGGGCTTCTCGGCGATCAGCTTGTACATCTCGGGCTGCGTCATCGAGGGGTCATCGCCCTCGTTGTGCCCGCGGCGGCGGTAGCACTGCATGTCGATGACCACGTCGCGATGGAACTTCTGACGGAACTCGAAGGCGATCTCTGCGACCCGCACACAGGCCTCCGGATCGTCGCCGTTGACGTGGAAGAGCGGCAGCTGGGTGGACTTGGCGACGTCGGTCGAGTAGTACGACGAACGTGAGGAGTCCGGCAGCGTGGTGAAGCCGATCTGATTGTTGATGATCACGTGGATCGTGCCGCCGGTGCGGTAGCCGCGCAGCTCGGAGAGGTTCAGGGTCTCGGTGACCACGCCCTGGCCGGCGAAGGCGGCGTCGCCGTGCACGAGGACCGGCAGCACCGGGAACTCCTCGGGACGTTCGAGACGGTCCTGCTTGGCGCGGACGATGCCTTCGAGAACAGGGTTCACGGCCTCCAGGTGGGAGGGGTTCGCGGCGAGGTACACCTTGGTGCTCTTGCCGTCGTGCGAGGTGTACGAGCCCTCGGTGCCCAGGTGGTACTTCACGTCGCCGGAGCCGAGCTTCTGGCCGTAGTTGCCCTCGAACTCCTGGAAGATCTGCCCGTAGCTCTTGCCGGCCAGGTTCGAGAGCACGTTGAGCCGGCCGCGGTGGCTCATCCCGATGGCCACCTCGTCCATGTCGTCATGCGCGGCGCCGTGCAGCACGGTGTCGAGCATCGGGATGACCGCCTCGCCGCCTTCGAGGGAGAAGCGCTTCTGTCCCACGAACTTCGTCTGCAGGAACGTCTCGAACGCCTCGGCGGAGTTGAGGCGATCCATGATGTGGGTGAGCTCGGCCTTGTCGAAGGGCTTGCGAGGGGTCTCCATCTTCTGCTGGATCCAGGCGCGCTCGTCCGGGTCGGAGATGTGCATGTACTCCACGCCGATGGTGCGGCAGTACGCATCGCGCAGCACCCCGAGGATGTCGCGCAGGGACATCTTGTCCTTGCCGCCCAGGCCGCGGGTCGGGAAGTGGCGGTCCAGATCCCACAGGGTCAGCCCGTAGGTCTCGACATCGAGATCCGGATGGGTGCGCACCTTGTACTGCAGCGGGTCGGTGTCCGCCATCAGATGTCCGCGCACGCGATAGGCATGGATCATGTCCATCACCCGCGCGAGACGCTCGGACTCGGTGTGTCGGAACGGGTTGTCGGGCACCCAGCGGACCGGCTGGTAGGGCAGGCGCAGCGAGGCGAAGACGCGGTCGTAGAAGCCGTCCTTGCCCAGGAGCTTGTCGCCCATCCGCTTGAGGAACTCGCCGGAGGCGGCGCCCTGGATGATGCGGTGGTCGTAGGTCGAGGTCAGCGTCATGACCTTCGAGATCGCGAGCTCTGCGAGGGTGGCGGGGCTCGCGCCCTGGAACTGCGCGGGGTAGTCCATCGCGCCGACGCCGACGATCACGCCCTGTCCCTGCATGAGGCGGGGGATGGAATGGACGGTGCCGATGCCGCCGGGGTTGGTCAGCGAGACCGTGGTGTGCGAGAAGTCGTCCATCGTGAGCTTGCCGGCGCGGGCCTTGGCCACGACTTCCTCATAGGCCTTCCAGAAGCCGCGGAAGTCGAAGCGCTGGGCGGCCTTGATGCTCGGCACCACCAGGCCGCGGGAGCCGTCGGGACGCGGCATGTCGATCGCGAGCCCGAAGTTGATGTCCTCGCGCTTGAGGAGGAGCGGCTTGCCCTTCTCATCGACGTCGAAGCCGTTGTTCATGTCGTTGATCTCGGTGATCGCCTCGATCATCGCCCAGCCGATCAGGTGGGTGAAGGAGACCTTGCCCGCGCGATGGCGCTTGAGGTGGTTGTTGATCACCAGACGGTTGTCGAACAGCAGCTTCACCGGGACGTCGCGCACCGAGGTGGCGGTGGGCACCTCGAGGGACTCGGCCATGTTGCGCACGATCGCCGCAGCGGGCCCACGGAGCTTGACGACCTCGGGCTCCCGCAGTTCCACCGCGGGGATCTGTGCGGTGGTGGTGGGGACCTTCGCCGGGCGGTCCGAGGTCGTCGAGACGGCAGGTGCCTTCGAGGCGGCGGAGTCCTTGGCAGGATCGGCGTTCACGGCAGAGGATTCCTTCGAGGACTGAGGGGCGGCCCCGCCCCCCGCCGCCGAGGAGGGGGAGGAGGGGGCAGACCTGTCCCGTATACACCTCTCCCAGCCCCCGCGACACGCAGAAAACTCCGATG
>JAKDNE010000307.1 GCA_030451965.1 Brachybacterium sp.
GATCCGGCGACCAGAGCCTGGTCGTCGGGGTGACCACCGATATCGACACCCTGTTCCCCTGGACGGCCACCCAGTTCCAGGCCATCGACGTGCTGTCCCAGATCTACGGCACCCTGACCGAGTTCGACGACGAGCTCGAGGTCGTCCCCGGCATCGCCGAGGACTGGGAGGTGAGCGAGGACGGCCTGACCTACACGTTCACGCTGCGCGAGGGCATCGTCTTCAGCGACGGGTCGGAGCTCACCGCCGAGGACGTCGTCTTCTCCTTCACCTCGATCATGGACGAGGAGACCGCCGCGGTCTCCGCGACCAACCTCTCGGCCGTGGACGAGGTGACCGCGGTCGACGAGAGGACGGTCGGGATGACCCTCACCGCCGCCGACGCCGCCCTGCCCTCCAAACTGGCCTCGACCACCATGGCGATCCTCCCCGCGGATGCCGATCTCGAGACTCTCAAGGGCGAGCCCGTGGGCACCGGGGCGTTCGTGCTGGAGTCGCGGACCCCCAACGAATCATTGACCCTGTCCGCGAACCCGGACTACTGGGGCGGGGAGCCCGAGCTGGCGACCGTCGAGTTCCGGGTCATCCCCGACCAGTCGGCGATCGTCGCGGCGCTCCAGGCCGGCAGCGTGCAGTTCGCCGTGTTCGACGACCAGCTGGTCGCCGAGACCATCGGGGGGGACGTCACCGTCACCGAGACGCCGCAGCTGTCCTACCACGTGCTGCAGATCAATCCGGCCGCCTCCCCGCTCGATGACGTGAACGTGCGCTTGGCGATCGCCTGCGGGATCGACCGCCAGGAGGTGCTGGACACAGCCGCGATGGGCGCCGGCGAGGTCACCGGCCCGATCACCTCGCCCGCCTACCGGTCGGACCCCGATGCCCGGCCGTGCCCCACCCGGGACGTCGAGGCCGCGAAGCAGCACCTGGCCGACGCCGGCCACGGGGACGGACTGACCCTCACGGCCATCGTCATGCAGGACGGCTACTCCACCGCCGTGGCCGAGGCGGAGAACATCCAGTCCCAGCTCAAGGAAGTCGGCATCACGCTGAAGATCGAGTCCCTCGAATCCGGCTCCTACGTGGACCGCTGGGTGGCGGCGGACTTCGAGCTGGCCGTCGCCCTCAACGGCGGGGCCCCCGATCCCGATGCGATGTACGGGCGCTACTTCACCTCCGACGGCAACCTCAACGCCGTCGCCGGCTACTCCTCGGACACCCTCGACGAGCTCTTCGCGGACGGGAAGGCGACCATCGACCCCGAAGAGCGCAAGCCCATCTACGACGAGATCTCCCGCGAGCTCGAGGACAACGCCGCCTGGGTCTGGCTGTTCACCGCGTACACCTACACGGCGATGACGGAGGGCGTCGACGGGTTCGAACCGGCACCCAACGGCTCGATCAAGAACATCCGCAACATCACGCTCGCGTGACGAGCGTGGAACGGACGGCCGGCGGGCCGACGGCGACCCCGAGCGGCTCGGGGAGAGGATCCATGGTCAGGCAGGTGTTCGACGCCCCGGTCACGCGCCGACTAGGGAGCGCGCTCGGCACCCTGCTCGGGGTCGCCGTCGCCGTGTTCGTGATGCTCCGCGCCATTCCCGGCGACGAGATCACGGCGGCCTACGGCACCGAATCCGCGGCGCTCTCCGAGACCCAGCGGGCCGCGCTCGAGCGCTATTACGGCATGGATCAGCCGCTTCCGCTCCAATTCTTCACCTGGATCGGCGAGCTGCTGACCGGCAATCTCGGCTACTCCGCGCGAGCGGACGCCAGCGTCGTCGAGCTGATCGCATCGTCCCTCCCGGTGACCATCGAACTGGGGATCCTGTCCATCCTCCTCGCCCTGCTGATCGGGGTGCCTCTGGGCATGCTGACCGCCTCGAGGCCGGACAGCCCGCGGGACTGGCTGGGCCAGGGGATCGCCCTCGCCGGACTGGGCGTTCCCTCGTTCCTGCTGGCCTCAGCGCTGCTCACGATCACCGCCCAGGGCGGTTTCAACCCGAACGGGCTCGGTTATGCCCGGCCCTGGGAGGACCCCGTCCTGAATCTGCAGCAGATGGTCATCCCGGCCCTGGTGCTCGGGTTCGCGATCGCCGCGCCGATCATGCGCACCACCCGGACCGCCGTGCTCGAGGTGCGCGGCCTGGACTTCGTGCGCACCGCTCGAGCCAAGGGAGTCCCCCGGCAGCGGCTGCAGCGCCGTCACGTGCTGCGCAATGCCCTGATCCCCATCGTGACCATGACCGGCATGCAGTTCGGGTTCCTGCTGGGCGGTGCCGTCGTCGTCGAGCAGATCTTCTCCCTGCCGGGCATCGGTCGCCAGGTGCTGCTGGGGATCAACCAGAAGGAGTACGCCGTCGTCCAGAGCTCCGTGCTGGTGATCGCCCTGCTGTTCGTGCTCGTGAACCTGGCGACGGACCTGCTCTACCGCAGGATCGACCCGCGAGTGGGTGCCGCATGAGCGACACCACCACCCTCGATCCTGCCATGGAGCAGCGCACGCCCGGTCGCGTCGGTTCCGGGACCTTCCACCGGCTCCTCCGCAGCCCGAGCGGTCTGACCGGGCTGCTCGTCCTGGTCGTGCTGGTGCTGCTCGCCCTGGTCTCCGTAACAGGGCTCCTGCCCTACGGACCGGCGGAGCAGAATCCGGCGCAGCGGCTCACGGGCCCCTCCGGCGACCACCTGCTGGGAACCGACCAGTTCGGTCGCGACGTCCTGTCCCGGGTCGCCGCCGGGACCGGGAACTCCCTGCTGGTGGCGGTTGTCGCGGTCCTCATCGCCACGGTGATCGGCACCGCCGCCGGCATCGTCTCCGGGTATCTGCAGGGCCTGCCGGACACCGTGATCGGCGGGGTCAACAACGTGCTCTTCGCCTTCCCCTCGCTGCTGCTGGCACTGACGCTGGCCAGCGTGCTCGCTCGCAACTGGTTCACCGTCGCGATCGCGATCGCCGTGGTGTACATCCCGATCTTCGTGCGTGTGACCCGCGGGCCCGTCCTCTCCCTGCGGGAGATCGACTACGTCAAGGCGGCGAGGGCGACCGGGATGGGAAGAGTCGGCATCATGGCGCATCACGTGCTGCCCAACATCTCCGGGATCCTCATCGTCCAGGTCACCCTGTCGCTGTCCTGGGCGGTGCTCACCGAGGCCTCCCTCAGCTTCCTCGGATTCGGCACCCCGCCCCCGGCGGCGTCGTTGGGCTCGATGGTGCTCGAGGCCCAGACCCTGGTCATGATCGCCCCGTGGACGATGGCGGGGCCCGGGGTAGCCGTGATCGCGCTGATCGTCGGCTTCAACCTGCTCGGCGACGGGCTGCGCGACGCGCTCGACCCCACGAGCAGAGGACGGTGAGCACCATGACCCCGACCCCCCTCGGCGAGCTCCTCGGCCTCGCCCTCGACGAGCACGGGGCCGCTCACCGGCCGCCCGGCGCAGTGCTCGGGATCGACGACGGGACCGGCCTCAGGTACGGCGCGATCGGCCTCGCGGACATCCCCTCCGACGAGGCGGCGACCCCGCACCATGTCCAGGACATCGCCTCGGTCAGCAAGGTGCTGACCACCCTGGCCACACTGGTCCTGGCCTCCCGGGGGGCCCTCCGGCGGGAGGACCGCCTCGGTCGCCTGCTCGGCCGGCGCGCCGGTGCCCACGCGGACGTGCGGATCGAGGATCTGCTGCGTCACCGTTCCGGGATGGCACCCTGGATGCC
>JAKDNE010000308.1 GCA_030451965.1 Brachybacterium sp.
AGCAGGAAGCGACTGCCCGCCCCGCAGCGATGGAATGACCAGGCGGATCATCCCGCTCGACGGCTCCCCGGACGGCCTGCTGGACCGCCTCCGCGCGGTGCGCGCAGCCGGGGACGTCCCGCTGGTCGGGGACGAGTGCTGGCCCGCGACCCAGTGGTCGCAGGTGCGGGAGCTCGCGGCGGCCGAGCCGGTGCCCAAGGAGGCGGCCTGGGCCTCGCTGACCTCCGGCAGCAGCGGTACCCCCCGGATCGTGCTGCGCACGGCGGCCTCCTGGGCGGATTCCTTCGCCGCCGTCTCCGCGATCCTCGCACCGGGAGGGGATGCCGCTGAGCAGCGGATCCTGCTGCCGGCGCCCCCGGCCTCCTCGCTGACGCTGTTCTCGCTTGCGCATGCGCTCGCGGGCGGGCCGCGGCCGGTCCTGCCCGGCAGTGCGGAGGCCGCGGACGCCACCGTCTTCGGACTGCCGAGCGACGGCATCGGCGCGCTCGTCGCGGCGCTCGTCGAGCTCGACCCCGGCGTCCCGAGCCCGAGCGCGCGCGAGCTGCGCACGATGGCCGCCTCCCGCTTCGCCACTGCGCATCGGCCTCGCGTCTGGTTCACCGGAACCCTGGCCCGCACCGCCACCGGCAAGCCGGCCCGCGCCGAGGCGCTGCGCCGTGCCCTGGCGGGGGAGGGGGTCCGACGTGCCTGAGGCAGCAGTCGTCCTCGCCGCACGCCGCACCCCGATCGGCCCCGCAGCCGCGGCCTCGCAGGCTTCACGGTTGAGCACCTTGCCGCCCCCGTGATCCACGCCGCCGTCGTGGAGGTGATCCGATGAGCGCCCTCGAGCTCGACGACGTGCACGTCCGCCTCGGCGACACCGACGTCCTGCACGCCATCACCGCCACCCACGACGAACGCACCATCGCCGTCATCGGCGAGAACGGCTCCGGCAAATCGACCCTCGCCCGGCTCATCGGCGGCCTCGCCACCGCCACCAGCGGGAGGATCCGCGTCCTCGGCCTGGACCCGGCGCGGGAGGCGGCGCAGCTGCGGCAGCGCCTGGCCGTCATCTTCGCCAACCCGGACGCCCAGATCATCATGCCCACCGTCGCCGAGGACGTCGCCTTCTCCCTGCGCTCGGCGGGACTGCCCCGCGGGGAGAAGACACAACGCGTCCAGGAGGCCCTGGAGCGCTTCGGCCTGAGCGATCTCGCGGACCGTTCGGCGCATGACCTCTCCGGTGGCCAGAAGCAGCTGCTCGCCCTGTGCGGCGCCTTCGTGCGCAGCCCCGAGCTGGGGATCGCGGATGAACCCACCGCCTACCTCGATGCCCGCAACGCCCGCCGCGTCGCCGACCACCTCTTCGCCGACGGCGCCCACCGCCTGCTGCTGGTCACGCATGACCTGGAACTGGCCCGGCGCTGCGAGACCGCGATCCTCGTCCAGGACGGCACGATCGCGCGGACGGGCGCACCCGCGGAGAATCATCGCCGCCTACGAGCAGGAGCTGCGATGCTGACCCTGTACCGGCCCGGGAACGGCCCCTGGCACCGCCTGCCCGCCGGCCTGAAGATCCTGGTGCTGATGGCCATCGTGCCGGGGATCTGCTTCCTGCCGGTGAGCTGGGTCAGCGCCCTGATCATGGCGGCGCTCTGCCTCGCCGTGTACGCGGTGCCGGGAGTGGGGATGCGGGTGCTCGGCCGTCAGCTCGTCGCGATCCGGTGGATCATCCTGGTGACCGCCGCCGGGCAGCTGATCTTCCTGGGGCCCGAGGAAGCGCTCGCGAACACCGCCCGCGTCACCGCCGCCGTGGCGATCAGCGGGCTGCTCGCGCTGACCACCCCGGTCAGCGATCTGATGGATGCCCTGGAGCGCGCGCTGGCACCGCTGGCTCGCGTGGGCATCGACCCGCAGCGGGCGGCACTCGTCCTCGCGATCACCCTGAACACGCTGCCCGTCCTCGCCGGACTCGCCCGCGACGTCCGCGAGGCGCAGCGCGCCCGCGGCGGTCGGCGGAGCCTGCGGCACTTCGCCATGCCGTTCCTCGTGGTCGCACTCAAGCATGCCGACTCCCTCGGCGATGCGCTGGCCGCACGTGGTGTGCGATGAGGCCCGCGGTCCACGGGCCGACGGTGGACGAGCAGACCCGCTGCGTCCACTACCGCACGGCGCGGGACGTGATCGCCATCCGCTTCTCCTGCTGCCGGCGGTACTACCCCTGCCACCTGTGCCATGAGGAGGCTGCCGACCATCCCTCCCGCCCCTGGCCGCCGGGATCCGGGCCGCAGCTCGCCGTGCTCTGCGGCGTGTGCTGGACGCAGCTGAGCATCGACGACTATGTCGGCGCCCCGCAGTGCCCGCGGTGCAGTGCCGCCTTCAACCCGGGGCGCGCGGCGCACCACCCGCTCTACTTCGGGTAGCCCCGGCTGCCGGGGCCGACCGACGGCTCAGAGGATGTATTCGAACAGGTGGAACTGCTCCAGGTCGGTGCCGTCGTAGTCCAAGGTGTGGACGCCGAGGTCGGTGAACCCGTAGCGCACGTACAGGGTCCGCGCCGGCAGGTTCTCGACGTAGGCGTCCAGGCGGACGGTGCGGCAGCCCTGCTCCCGCGCGGCCTGCAGGGACGAGTCGATGAGGAACCGGGCGACGCCCTGTCCGAGATGGTCGGGGGTGACACCGAGGACATGGACCACCAGCACCTCCTCGGGGGCGGCGTCGATCGCCCAGTCCGCGTCGCCGTAGCCGCCCGCCGTCTCGTGGTTCAGGACGACGACCCCCGCGATCTCCGTCGGCGAGGCGGAGCCGGCATCGTCGGGCGTGTGCGCCAGGTAGAGCTCTCCGGCCGCGATCCATGCGGCGACCTGCGCGGGGGTCGGGTGGTCCTCGGTGTGCCAGTGCGGGAAGTCCGCCGTCCGGGCGAGGTGATCGATGATCTGCCGGTAGGCCGCCTGCGCCGCGGGGAGGTCCTCGGGCGCAGCCCGTCGAAAGCTCAGGTCCATGGCGATGCGGTCTTCTTCCCGGTGGGGTCGGTGTGGGGGCGGTTCGAACGCCGCCGACGAGATCTTCCCGGACCGGGGCACGGCGGCGCAACCTGCCCAGACCTGGTGAACGCCGATCGAGATCGCCGCCCCGCGGCTCAGCCGACGAGCAGGCAGAAGGGATGCCCCTCGGGGTCGCCCAGCACGGAGAGCGGTTCGTCGGGGTCCGTCGAGCGGTCCCACAGCAGCGAGGCCCCGAGTGCTTCGGCGCGGCCGCGCTGCACGGCGAGCTCGGCGGCGTCGGGCACCCGGAAATCCATGTGCAGCTGCATCGGGACCTCCTCGCTCGGCCAGGTCGAGCGGCGCAGCTCCGGCTTGGCCTGAATGGCGAGAACCCGCTGCTCCTCGGCGTCCAGCAGCACGATCCAGTCGGCGTCGTCGGCTGCGGGTGGCGACGGGGCCTCGTCGCCGGGCCGGCAGTGCAGGCCCAGCAGGGCGCAGTAGAAATCGGCGAGCGCTCGGGGATTCCGGGCGTCGATCGCGGTGCAGCTGAGCACGGGATACGTCATCGGGGCCTCCTTGCTCCGTCCTCACCGTAGTTCTCATCGCCGTCGCCGGGCGCGGTGCCGGTGCGTCGTCGAGGGGTCGATCCTCCCCGGACCCTGCCAGCTAGGCTCGGGTCCGGGGTGCACGACCGCGCCCGCGATGACAGGCCACGCGAGAAGGGCGCAGAGACACACATGTCGGAGA
>JAKDNE010000309.1 GCA_030451965.1 Brachybacterium sp.
CGCCCCCCGGGGGGGTGGGGCCCCCCCCCGGGGGGGCCCCCCGGCGGCCGCCGTCGGGCGGCCCGACGGGATGATCAGGACTCGCCGCCGAACGAGCCGGACTGGCCGGCGTTCACGTTCGTCAGGTCGTACTTGTCGATGGCCTGGCGGACCACCGACGGGTCCACCTTTCCCTCCTTGGCGAGCAGCTGGAGAGCCTTGACGACCATCGAGTGGGCATCGATCTTCAGGTGGCGACGGGCGGCCGGGCGGGTGTCCGAGAAGCCCCAGCCGCCGGCCCCGAGCACGCCGTAGTTGCCCGGGATCCACTCGCGGATCATGTCCGGGACCATGAAGTCGTAGTCGGAGGTGGCGACGAACGGACCCTGGACGCCCTCGAGACGCTGGGAGATCCACGGGGTGCGCTGGTCCTCGGGGTTCAGGAGATTGTGCTTCTCGACCTCTAGGGCCTCCTTGCGCATCTCGGTCCACGAGGTCACCGACCAGACGTTGGCGTTGACACCCCAGTCCTCGGACAGCAGCTCACGGGCGTGCAGCGCCCACGGGACGCCGACGCCGGAGGCGAGCAGCTGCGCCTCGGGGCCCTCGCCCTCGGGCTTGGGCTCGAGCTGGTACATGCCCTTGAGCAGACCCTCGACGTCCAGGCCCTCCGGCTCCTTCGGCTGCACCATCGGCTCGTTGTAGACCGTGATGTAGTAGAAGACCTCACTGACGCGGTCGTCCTCGCCGTACATGCGCTGCAGGCCGTCGCGGATGATGTGGCCGAGCTCGTACCCGTAGATGGGGTCGTAGATGACCGCACCGGGGTTCGTGGAGGCCAGGATCGGGGAGTGGCCGTCCATGTGCTGCAGGCCCTCGCCGGCGAGCGTGGTCTTGCCCGCGGTCGCACCGATCACGAAGCCCTTGGCCATCTGGTCGCCGGCGGCCCAGAAGAAGTCGCCGGTGCGCTGGAACCCGAACATCGAGTAGAAGATGTAGAACGGGATCATCGGGAAGTCGTGCGTGGCGTACGAGGTGCCAGCTGCGGTGAACGCCGCGGTGGAGCTGATCTCGTTGATGCCCATGTGCTTGATCTGGCCGGAGGTCGACTCCTTGTAGGCCAGCAGCAGGTCGCGGTCCACCGAGAGGTAGTTCTGGCCGTCGGGATTGTAGATCTTCGCCGTCGGGAACAGCGAGTCCATACCGAAGGTGCGGGCCTCGTCGGGGACGATCGGCACCCAGCGCTTGCCGGTCTCCTTGTCCCGCATCAGGTCCTTCAGCAGGCGCACGAGAGCCATCGTCGAGGCGATCTCCTGCTTGCCGGATCCGCGCTTGACGACCTCGTAGGCCTTGTCGCCAGGCAGGTTCAGCGGCTTGTGCTCGGTGCGGCGCGAGGGGACCGGGCCTCCGAGGGCCTCACGGTGCTCCTTGAGGTACTTCATCACCGGGGTGTCGTCATCCGGCAGGTAGAACGGGGCGTCGTAGACGCTGCCGGACTCGAGCTGCTCATCGCTGATCGGGATGCGCAGGGCGTCGCGCAGCCCCTTGAGGTCCTCGGCCGTGAACTTCTTCATCTGGTGGGTCGCGTTGCGGCCCGCGAAGTTCTTGCCCAGACGGTAGCCCTTGACGGTGTGGGCGAGTATCACGGTGGGCTTGCCGTTGGCCTCGGTGGCCTGCTTGAACGCGGAGTAGATCTTCTTCGCGTCGTGGCCGCCGCGGTTGAGCTTCCACCAGATGTCCTCGTCCGAGAGGTCCTCCACGAGTGCCTTCGTGCGCGGATCGCGACCGAAGAAGTTGTCGCGGATGAAGGCGCCGTCCTCGGCACGGTAGGTCTGGTAATCGCCGTCCGGGGTGGCGTTCATCAGGTCGATGAGCGCGCCGTCGGTGGACTTCTCCAGCAGCGGATCCCAGCCGGCGCCCCAGATCACCTTGATGACGTTCCACCCGGCGCCGCGGAACTGGCTCTCCAGCTCCTGGATGATCTTGCCGTTGCCACGGACCGGGCCGTCCAGGCGCTGCAGGTTGCAGTTGACGACGAAGGTGAGGTTGTCCAGGTGCTCCTTGGCGGCGATGTGCAGCGCGCCGCGGGACTCGACCTCGTCCATCTCGCCGTCGCCGAGGAAGGCCCAGGTGTGCTGCTCGCTGGTGTCCTTCAGTCCACGGTTCTGCAGGTAGCGGTCGAAGGAGGCCTGCTCGATCGCGGCGACCGGGCCGATGCCCATCGACACGGTCGGGAACTCCCAGAAGTCCTTCATCGCGCGCGGATGCGGATAGGAGGGCATGCCGTGCTCGCTGGAGACCTCCTGCCGGAAGCCGTCGAGGTCGTCCTGGGAGAGCCGCCCCATCATGTAGGCGCGGGAGTAGATGCCGGGGGAGGCGTGACCCTGGAAGAAGACGTGGTCTCCGCCGCCGGGGTGGTTGCGTCCGCGGAAGAAGTGGTTGAAGCCGACCTCGTACATGGTGGCGATCGAGGCGTAGCTGGAGAGGTGGCCGCCGACGCCGATGCCGGGCGCCTGTGCGCGGTGCACGACCATCGCCGCGTTCCAGCGGTTGATGTTGCGCAGTTCCTTCTCGAGCTCGGGATCGCCGGGGTACTCCGGCTGCTGATCCGCGTCGATCGTGTTCACGTAATCCGTGGTGAGCGACTCGGGGAGGTGGATCTCCTCCTCGCGCGCGTGCTGGATCACGCTCTGGACGATCTCGGTGGCGCGCTCGGCGCCGCGGTGCTCGACGAGACCGTCGAACGAATCCAGCCATTCCCGGGTCTCTTCCGGATCCGGGTCCTGGGCGTGGCTCGGCAGATTGATGCCGATGGGACGAGGAGTCTCGTGCGAAGTCACACTGTCCTTCTCTCTACGGAGGCGATGGACCGGCCGTGGGAGCTGAGGAACGTCGATGGGCCCGGCTCCTCCGGCCTCGGTGCTGGCAAGCCTACCGTCGCGGTGGCGGCGCGGGACCTCCACACTCCCCCTGCATCTGTGACACACAGGACATCGCCGTCCCGGCGTGCCCGGATCGGGACTCCTGTCCCGTGGTGCGCGCAGGTGTCACGTGACATAGACTCGGCCCCGCGCCACCCGACCTCGGGGCACTGTGCCCTCCTGGTCGCTGCGCATTCATGCTTTACCACCGTTTGTTAGGAGTCCCTTCTTGTCACCGTCGGCCGACGCCCCTTCGTCCAGCTCCCTGTCCGAGGCGCTGAACTTCACCTCGGAACAGATCGTGCAGGAGATCGGCTACGACGATGATGTCGATCTCGATCTGCGTGATGCGATCGAGGACCTCATCGGCGGGGAGCTCGAGGACGAGGACACCCAGGAGATCGTGGACGCCGTCGTGATGTGGTGGCGCGAAGGCGACGGTGACCTCACCGACGCCATGGTCGACACCCTGCGCAACATCGACGCCGGCGCCCCCGTGTGGGTGCTGACCCCGAAAGCCGGGCGCGACGGGCACGTGATGCCCGGAGACATCCAGGAGAGCGCCGGGGTTGCCGGCCTGCGGGTCATGAGCTCGATGAACCTGGCCGCGGACTGGACCGGCACCCGCCTGGCCAGCCGGACCAACTGACCGCTCCTGCGGTCACGGGGGCACGCCCCCGCCCGGGTCGTTAGCTCAGTTGGTCAGAGCGTCTGGTTTACACCCAGAAGGTCGGGGGTTCGAGCCCCTCACGACCCAC
>JAKDNE010000024.1 GCA_030451965.1 Brachybacterium sp.
CCGGAGCGCCCGCCCGTCTGCCGATCCGCGGGCCCGAGAGCCCGCGGCGGAGGGCTCAGCTCTTGCCGGAGAGCCCCTCCTGGATCAGATCCATCACCGACGCGTCGGCGAGGGTCTGGGTGTCGCCCACCTGACGGTTCTCGGCGACGTCCCGCAGCAGCCTCCGCATGATCTTCCCGGACCGGGTCTTGGGCAGCTCGGTGACCAGGAGGACCTTCTTCGGCTTGGCGATCGGTCCGATCTCCTTGCCCACATGGGCGCGCAGCAGCTCGGAGATCTTCTCGTCGCCGCCGGCTTCGGCGAGCTCCTCGTCGTTCCCTCCGCGCAGGATCACGAAGGCGACCGGGGACTGGCCGGTGGTCTCGTCGTTCGCACCGACCACGGCGGCCTCGGCAACCCAGTCGTGGCTGACCAGCGCAGACTCGATCTCCATGGTGGACAGACGGTGCCCGGAGACGTTCATGACGTCGTCCACGCGACCGAGCAGCCAGATGTCGCCGTCGTCGTCGCGCTTGGCGCCGTCACCGGCGAAGTACAGGCCCTCGAAGCGCGACCAATAGGTCTCCTTGAACCGCTCCGGGTCGCCCCAGATACCGCGCAGCATGCCCGGCCACGGCTGATCCAGCACCAGATAGCCGCCCTCGCCGTTCGCGACCGACTCCCCGGCATCGTTGACCACGTCCGCGCTGATCCCCGGCAGTGCGACCTGCGCGGAGCCCGGCTTGGTGTCGGTGATGCCCGGCAGCGGGGAGATCATGATCGACCCGGTCTCCGTCTGCCACCAGGTGTCCACGATCGGGCAGTGATCGCCGCCGATGACGCGGCGGTACCACATCCATGCCTCGGGGTTGATCGCCTCGCCGACGCTGCCCAGCAGGCGCAGCGAGGACAGGTCGTACTTGGCGGGGATGTCCTCGCCCCACTTCATCGCGGTGCGGATCGCCGTGGGCGAGGAGTAGAACAGCGAGACCTTGTGCTTCTCGATGATCTCCCACCAGCGGCCCTGGTGCGGGAAGTCCGGGGTGCCCTCGTAGATGATCTGGGTGGAGCGGTTGGCCATGGGTCCGTAGACCACGTAGGTGTGGCCGGTGACCCAGCCGACGTCCGCGGTGCACCAGAAGACGTCCGAGGACGGCTTGAGGTCGAAGACGTTCCGATGGGTGTACGCGGCCTGGGTGAGGTACCCGCCGGTGGTGTGGATGATGCCCTTGGGCTTGCCCGTGGTGCCCGAGGTGTACAGGATGAACAGCGGATGCTCCGCCTCCACCGCCACCGGGGCGTGCTCGACCGAGGCGCTCTCGCGCGCCTCGTGCCACCACACGTCGCGGCCCTCGGTCCACTCGACATCGCCGCCGGTGCGGCGCACCACCAGGACCTTCTCGACACTGTCTCCGCCGTTGGCGAGCGCCTCGTCGACCGCTGGCTTGAGCGGCAGCTGCTTGCCGCGCCGGTTCTGTCCGTCGGCGGTGATGACCACGCGTGCCCCGGCGTCCTCGATGCGCGAGCGCAGCGCCTCGGCGCTGAAGCCGCCGAACACCACCGAGTGGGGGGCGCCGATGCGGGCGCAGGCCAGCATCGCGAACACCGCCTCGGGGATCATCGGCATGTAGATCACGACCCGGTCGCCGGTCTTCACCCCGAGATCGGCGAGGACGTTCGCCATCTTCGAGATCTCGTCCTTGACGTCGGCGTAGGTGAAGGTGGCGTCGGAGCCGTCCTCGTACTCTGCCAGCAGAGCGGCCTGCTGGCCGTGGCCGGACTCGACGTGGCGGTCCACGCAGTTGTAGGCGACGTTCAGGGTGCCGTCGGCGAACCACCGGGCGAAGGGCGGATCGGACCAGTCGAGGGTCTCGGTGAAGGGCGTCTCCCAGCTCAGGAGGCTCGCCCGTGAGCGCCAGAACGCGAGATGGTCCCGCTCCGCCTCCTCGTAGATCGAGGGGCGGGCCACCGCGTTCTGGACGAACTCGGTGGGAGGAGAGAAGGTGCGGGTCTCCTGGGAGAGGTTCTCGATCCCGGTGGCGGCGTCGTCAGACATCAGTACTCCTGCTTCGCGGGCCCCGGATCACCGGGGCGGGTGGACGCGAACACCGTATCGCAGGAGATGCACGTCACGCGCCCCCGTCACACTCCGTGGTCACCGCGGGTCAGGCTCTCCGCGTGGCCGTCCCGGGTCATCCCAGGCGTCCGCGACCCCCGGGGACCTCGCCCACGGACGTCCAGGCAGGAGCCGGTGGAGGCGACTACCGTAAGGGACCATGGTCCCCGATCCCGACGACGTCCCTCCTGCGCTCCTGGCACCGGCACGTCTGCGCGAGCTCGAGATCCGCAACCGCATCTGGCTCGCGCCGATGTGCCAGTACATGGTCGAGGAGCAGGACGGGATCCCCACCGACTGGCATCTGGTGCACCTGGGGGCGCGAGCCGCCGGCGGATTCGGGCTGATCGTCACCGAGGCCACCGCCGTCTCCCCCGAAGGCCGCATCAGCCCGCAGGACACCGGGCTGTGGAATCAGGCCCAGGTCGCCGCCTGGCGCCGCATCACCGGGTTCTGCCAGGATCGGGGAGCGAAGATCGCCGTCCAGCTCGCCCATGCGGGCCGAAAGGCCTCCACCTGGCCGGCGCTCCCCCGGTTCCGCGGACGGCGCGGCACGGTGCCGGAGTTCGCCGCAGGCTGGCGCACGGTCGGCCCGACCTCGGATCCGTACCCAGGACTCGACGCGCCCGATGCGCTGAGCCCCGCAGACATCGCCGGTGTGGTGGAGGACTTCGTCAGCGCCGCTCGCCACGCCGAGGAGGCCGGCTTCGATGCGGTCGAGCTGCACTTCGCCCACGGCTACCTGGTCCATGAGTTCCTCTCCCCCCTGGTGAACACCCGCACCGACCACTACGGCGGTGACGGTCCGGGACGGCGCCGTCTCGCGCTCGAGATCGCCGCCGCGGTGCGGCAGCAGTGGCCGGCGGAGCGTCCCCTCATCGTGCGGCTCAGCGCGACCGACTGGATCGACGGCGGCTGGGACATCGAGCAGTCCGTCCAGCTCGCGCAGGAGCTCGAGGGGGTCGGGGTCGACGCCCTGCACGTCTCCACCGGGGGCGCGGTGATCGCCGACATCGCCGTCGGCCCCGAGTACCAGGTCGGCTTCGCCCGCACCCTGCGCGACGCGGTGACGATGCCGGTGGCCGCCGTCGGCCTGATCACCGAGCCGACCGGCGCCCAGGCGGTGCTGGACCGGGGCGATGCGGACTTCGTCGCGGTGGGCCGGGCCGCGCTGCGCGAGCCGGGGTGGCCGCAGCGCGCGGCGCACCAGCTCGGCGTGCGCGATGCGGCGCTGTACCCCAGCGCTTACCGACGGGGCTCGTGGTGACCTCCCCGAGGAGCCGGCGATGAAGCTCCTCCCCGCCGCGGCCGTCCTGCGAGCCCGCGTCGCCCTGCGCCCGCGGTCGATCGTCCTCGAGGACCGCCACGGCTCGCTCGATGCGGGTGAGCTGCTCGATCTGGTGCAGCTGCACCGGCGGCGGGGCCGCCGGTCGCACACCGCCCTCAGCAGTCTGCCCGCCACCGCACCGCTGCGGCAGGTGCTCGTCACGGTCCTGGCGGGGAACGGTGTGCTCACGCACCGCTCGAACGGCGGCGCCGGCGCTCCCCGCCTGCAGCAACGGGGACCGCTCACCCCCGCCCAGCTCGTCACCCTGTCCGATCTCGCCCGGCGCATCGGACTGGGACCGGGACGTCGCGTCGCCTGCCTCACGCCAGGAGTGCACGGCCATGGCCTGCTGGTCGCCCTGGGTGCCCTCGCGATCGGCGCACCGATGGTGGACCTCAGCCATCTGCCCGGACCCGAGCGGGTCGCGCTCCTGCACCGCGCCTCCGCGGACCTGCTCTCCGGCATCCCCGTGCACCTGAGGGACCTGCTGCTGGCGGAGCGGGAGCAGGGCCGTGGTCACCCCCTGCACATCTCGCGCGTGGTCTCGGGCTCCGATACCCTCTCCCCCGCCCTGCGCGCGGACCTCGCCCGTCAGTTCCGGGCGCGCGTCCACGACGTCTACGGCACCGATGCGACCGGACCGCTGGCGGTCGACGGTCGGCCGCTGCGCGGGGTGCACCTGCGCGAGGTCGACGGCCTCCTGCGGGCCCGGACCCCGTTCACCGGCAGGCGCGAGCTGGTCACCGACCCGGGAACACTCATCGACGGCGTCATCACGCAGGTGCTCGGGGGCCCCGAGGGGGCACTCTCCACCTCCGCGATGCTGCCGGACCCGGGCGGGGTGGTGCGCGTCCTGCGCTCCCATCCGGTCGTGACGCAGGCGCGCCTGCGGATGGTCGAGGACGAACTCGCCGGGACGCGCACGATCGCGGAGGTCGAGCTCGCACCACTGGCCGACGACCGCTCGATCCCCACCCCGGAGGCGCTGCAGGCATTGGTGCGGGACCGCCTGGGTCCGGCCTCGGTGCCGCATGAGGTGCGTCTGCGCCGGTCGAGGACCCGTCGGACGGGATCCGGGTGACCGGGACTCAGCAGTCCGGGACGCTGACCGGGACCGCGGTGACCGCGAGCCCACCCATCGCGGTCTCCTTGTAGCGCGCATTCATGTCCTTGCCGGTCTGGCGCATGGTCTCGATGACCGTGTCCAGGGAGATGAAGTGCTCGCCGGTGCCGCGCAGCGCGAAGCGGGCCGCGGTGATCGCCTTGACCGCCGCCATGGCGTTGCGCTCGATGCACGGGATCTGCACCAGCCCTCCGACAGGGTCGCAGGTCAGTCCCAGGTTGTGCTCCATCGCGATCTCGGCGGCGTTCTCCACCTGGGCGGGCTTGCCGCCCATCGCCTCGCACAGGGCCGCCGCCGCCATCGAGCAGGCCGAGCCGACCTCGCCCTGGCATCCCACCTCTGCACCGGAGATCGAGGCGTGCTCCTTGTACAGCGAGCCGATAGCCCCGGCCGTGAGCAGGAAGCGCACCGCGATCTCGTCGGGGTCCACCCCCTCGATATAGGTGGTGGCGAAGTAGAGCACGGCTGGGATGATGCCGGCCGCACCGTTGGTGGGGGCAGTGACGACGCGGCCACCGGCGGCGTTCTCCTCGTTGACGGCGAGCGCCGCGAGGGAGACCCATTCGAAGGCGTTCATCGGCAGCCGCACCGGATCCTCGGCCGAGAGCGAGTCGTACCAGGAGGATGCGCGTCGCTTGACCTCGAGTCCGCCGGGGAGGGTGCCGCTGGTCCGGGTCCCCTGCTCGATGCAGTCGTGCATGGCGCGCCAGATGGTGAGCAGGCCCCCGCGGATCTCCTCGTCGTTGCGCCACTGCCGCTCCCGCAGCAGCATCGCCTCGGACATGGAGATCCCCCGCTCCTCGCACACGCGCAGCAGCTCGTCACCGGTGGTGAAGATGGTCTTGCCCTCGTCCTCGGCGGCGACCTCGGCGATCGAGCGGTCCATGTCCGCCTCGTCCACCACGAACCCGCCGCCGACGGAGAACATCGGCCGCCGCAGCAGCTCCTCGCCGCTGTCGTCCAGCGCGATGAAGGTCATCCCGTTGGAGTGCTGGGGCAGGAAGGTCAGCGGGTGCAGCACGATCGAGGAGGGGCGCAGACCGATCGGCAGCGTCCCGTCCAGACGCAGCCCGCCCTGCTCCTCGATCTGCGCGACCCGTTCGAGGCCGGTGACGGGGTCGACCGTCTCCGGGTCCTGCCCCTCCAACCCCATCACCACCGCATTCAGGGTGCCGTGACCGGCGGCGGTCGCCGCGAGCGAGCCGTACAGATGAACCGAGACGTCGGCGAGGCGCGGTCCGAGCTCGGGGTCGCCGAGCACCTCCCGGGCGAACATCGCCGCGGCGCGCATCGGTCCCACGGTGTGCGAGCTCGACGGTCCGATGCCGATCTTGAACATGTCGAACGTGCTGATGCTCATCGAGTGCCTCCTCGGCGTCCCGGCCGCTCGTCAGTGCGCGGCCGCTCGTCCTCTCATCGTCCGCCACGGCGGCGCGGGGCGCGCGACGGCGCGCCCGAGCGACCGCGGCCCTGGCCCTTCCCGGTGCTCCCGGATCGTCCACGGCGCTCGTCGCCGCTCTCCGAGCGGGCACCGCGCTGACGGTTCCGCTCCGCAGCGGCGCCGCGCCCACGCCCGCCACCGGAGCGGGCGCCGCCGGAGCGGGGCGCGTCCGGCCCGCCGCGCCGCTCCCGACCCTCGGGCTCCTCCTCCCAGGAGGCGCGTCGCTCCTCGTTCGCCCGGCGCTCCTCCGCCTTGCGCCCATCGGCACCGCGGGACCGGGACAGGTCGAGCTTGCGGGGCGCGCCCTTGTACTTCACCGTCGCCGGGTCCTCCGCCGGTTCGCCGGCGGGCGCGCGGCCGCCGAGCTCGGCGAGCGCCGGATGCTCGGCGGAGGAGACGTCCTCGACCCAGCGGGGCTCGACCTCCGCCCCGCCGAGGATGCGACGCGAGGAGCTCAGCTGATGGGGCAGCGCGAGCGTGACCACGCTGCCCGCGGCGCCGGCCCGGGCGGTGCGGCCCGAGCGGTGCACGTACTCCTTGACGTCATCGGAGGGATCGACGTGGACCACCATGGAGATGTCATCGATGTGCAGGCCGCGGGCGGCGACATCGGTCGCGACCAGCACCGGGAAGGCGCCTTCTCGGAATCCGGCCAGCACGTTGGTGCGCAGGCCCTGCTGCTTGTTGCCGTGCAGCGCCGCGGCGGGAACGCCCACCTCGATGAGCTCCTGTGCCACGCGCTCCGCCCCCAGCTGGGTGCGGGTGAACATCAGGGTGCGGCCCTTGCGGGCCCCGAGCTGTGCGGTGACCTCGCGCTTGGCCGCGGGGGCGATGGCCAGCACATGGTGATCCATGGTCTTCACCGCGGCGGTGACCGGCGTGGTCTCATGGCTGACCGGGTCGACCAGGAAGGCGTCGACGATGTCCTCGACCTGCCCGTCCAGGGTCGCCGAGAAGAGCATCTTCTGGGTGCCCATCGGGATCGCGGCGAGGATGTCGCGCACGTCGGGGAGGAAGCCGAGATCAGCCATGTGGTCGGCCTCATCGATGACCGTCGTCTCCACCAGGTCCAGCTGGATGGCTCCCCGCTCGGCGAGGTCGATGAGGCGGCCCGGGGTGGCGACCACGATCCCGACCCCGCGAGCCACCGCGTCGGCCTGCTTCTCGATGTTCATGCCGCCGGAGACCAGCTGTGCCGAGGTGCCCACCGCGCGTGCGAAGGGGTGAATGGTGTCCACGACCTGCACGGCGAGCTCCCGAGTGGGGACCAGCACGACGCCCAGGGGGCGACGGCGGTGCACCTTCCGGCCGCGGAAGCGTGAGGTCATCGCCAGGGTGAACGCCAGCGTCTTGCCGGAGCCGGTCTCGGCCCGGGCCAGCACGTCGCGTCCGGCGAGGGCGTCGGGCAGGATCACCGACTGGATCTCGAAGGCACGTTCGAGACCCTGACCGGCGAGGACTCCCAGCAGCTCATCGGGCAGCGCCATGTCCTCGAACCGCTCGGAGCGGTGGGATGAGCGGCGACGGGCCTTGGGCATGGTGATCCTCCTGACGAAACGGACGCCCCCATCATCCAGCATGGGCCATCAGTGGGAGAATGGAAGCGATGTTGCGCACTCTGATGACCTCGAAGATCCACCGAGCCACCGTCACGCAGGCAGACCTGCACTACGTGGGCTCGGTCACGATCGACCCCGATCTCACGGAGGCCGCCGGTCTGGTCGAGAACGAGCAGGTCACCATCGTGGACATCACCAATGGTCACCGCCTGGTCACCTACGTCATCGAGGGTGAGCGCGGCACCGGCGTGATCGGGATCAACGGCGCGGCGGCCCACCTGGTCACCCCCGGCGACCTCGTGATCATCATCGCCTACGGGCAGCTGGACGCGGAGGAAGTCGCCTCCCACCGCCCCCGTGTGGTCCACGTGGACCACGACAACCGCATCGTCGCCCTCGGTGACGACGGCTCCCAGCCGGTTCCCGGCATGACCGACCAGATCGACGGCCGCACCTCCCCCGGCATGCGGTGACTCCGCCTCCGCACGTTGCGCACGTCCACGGGCTGACACTGGGAAGACCCTTTCCCACGGGCGGGCTAAGATCGCTCCGGTGACCGAACCTCGCTCTTCCACGCCGCTGTGACCGGGGTCCTCGCCGGCTTCTTCATCGTCTGGTCCATGATCGGCGTGGGCTGGGTGGTGGGCCGCGCCGGTGTGCTCGGCCCGCACGGGCGCTACGTGATGAACCGGGCCACCTTCTTCATCGCCTCGCCGGCCCTGGTGCTGGTCGGTCTGCTCGAATCCGACGTCGCAGAGGTGCTCTCGCTGCCGATGGCCGTGGCCGGCATCTCGGGCCTCGCCACCGGCGGCATCCTGATCCTGGTCGTGGCCGTGTTCACCAGGCGTCGCGGCCCCGACCTGGTGGTGACGGCCATCAGCGGCTCGGTGGTCAACGGCGCCAACATGGGCTTCCCCATCGCCCTGTACGTGCTGGGTGACATCTCCCATGCCCTGCCCGTGATCCTGTTCCAGCAGGCGATCTACACGCCGCTGTACCTGTTCGTGCTGCACCGGGCCACCGAGGACGACGCCCCCGGCCCGGCCGGCGTGCTGCGCAGCATCGTCGCCAACCCCACCATCATCGCCTCCGCCATCGGCCTGCTGCTGGTGCTGGCGGGCGTCGACATCCCCGCCGTGGCGCTCGAGCCCGTGCGGTCGCTGGCGAACATGGCGATCCCCGCGATGCTGCTGGCCTACGGGCTGTCGCTGTACGGCTCGCGGCCACTGGCGAAGGACGACGGCTATCGCGGGCTGATCGCCCTCGCCTCGAGCGCCAAGCTGCTGCTGATGCCGATCATCGCGCTCGGGGTGGGACTGCTGCTGGGGCTGCACGGCGCCTCGCTGTTCGAGGTGGTGGTGATGGCGGCCCTGCCCACGGCCCAGAACGTCTACGTGGCGGCGGCCCGCTACCGGGCCTCGGAGAACCTCGCCCGCGACACGGTGCTGATCACCACGATCGGCACCGTGGCGGTGCTGCTGCTGATCTCCGCCGTGCTCGGGGCGTGATCCCGCGCCGGAGGTACCGGCCCCGGCGCGGTACGATGTCGAGGTGACTGGACGGCTCCTGCTTATGCAGCCGCGTCGGACAAGGCCCGCGCCCACCTCGCGCTCCTGAGAGCGTGCCCGGTGCGCACGTGAGGCACCGATGCGGCTCCCCTCGCCTGCGCGAGGGTTTTTTCATGTCACGAGACGCCTGGCGGCAACTGCCGCACTGATCCTTCGGAGGACGATTCACCCATGAGCGAGGCCCCGCACCGATACACCGCCGCGGTGGCGGACGAGATCGAGCGCCGCTGGCAGCAGCGCTGGGACGAGGACGGCACCTTCCACGCCGACAACCCGGTCGGCGAGCTGCGTGGCTCGGCCGAGTCGCTCGAGCAGGCCACGACCGCAGCAACCTCCTCGGCGCCCGAGAAGATGTACATCATGGACATGTTCCCGTACCCCTCGGGGGCGGGTCTGCACGTGGGACATCCCCTGGGCTACATCGCGACCGACGTGGTCGCCCGCCACCAGCGCATGCTGGGCAAGAACGTGCTGTACACGATGGGCTATGACGCCTTCGGGCTGCCGGCCGAGCAGTACGCCGTCCAGACCGGCACCCATCCGCGCATCACCACCGAGTCGAACATCGCCAACATGCGCCGCCAGCTGCACCGGCTGGGCCTGTCCCACGATCCGCGACGGACGCTGTCGACCACGGATCCCGAGTTCGTGAAGTGGACGCAGTGGATCTTCCTGCGCATCTTCGATTCCTGGTACGACCCCGAGGCACCGAACGCCGACGGCATCACCGGCCGGGCGCGCCCGATCGCCGAGCTGCGGGAAGAGCTGCGGGCGGGCACGGTGGACCCGTTCGTCCTCGCCGACCGCCAGGGCATCGAACTGCCCGCCCAGTGGATCGGTCGCAGCGCCGCCGACGTCCGTGCAGCCTCCACAGAAGAGATCGCGCAGCTGGCCGATTGCTTCCGCCTGACCTACATCTCCGAGACCCCGGTGAACTGGTGCCCGGGTCTGGGCACCGTGCTGGCCAACGAGGAGGTCACCGCCGACGGGCGGTCCGAGCGCGGCAACTTCCCGGTCTTCACGCGCCGGCTGCGACAGTGGAACATGCGCATCACCGCCTACGCGGATCGGCTGATCGACGATCTGGAGCGGGTGGACTGGCCGGAGTCGATCCGGGCGATGCAGCGCAACTGGATCGGACGCAGCCACGGCGCACAGGTGACCTTCCCCGCCTCCGGGCTGGAGGCCGACGCCGAGGCGACGTTCGACGTGTTCACCACCCGTGCGGACACCCTGTTCGGTGCGACCTTCTGCGTGCTCTCCCCCGAGCATGCGCTGCTGGCGGACCCCTCGGCGCTGCCGGCCCGATGGCCGGCCGGCACCCAGGACGCCTGGACCGGTGGGGCGGAGGACCCGCGCACCGCGGTCGCCGCCTACCAGGCACGCGCGGCATCGCTGGACGAGGACGAGCGCAGGGCAGACGACCGCGAGAAGACCGGAGTGTTCACCGGCCTGTTCGCGAAGAACCCCATGGACGGCCGTGAGCTGCCGGTGTTCACCGCGGACTACGTGCTGACCGGGTACGGCACCGGTGCGATCATGGCCGTGCCCGCCGAGGACGAGCGCGACTTCGAGTTCGCCGCACGCTTCGACCTGCCGGTGATCCGCACCGTGCGGCCACCCGCCGATTTCGAGGGCGGCGCCTGGACCGGCGAAGGCGAGAAGATCAACTCCGCCTGTGCGGATCTGGATCTGAACGGCCTGGACAAGGACGAGGCGAAGGAGCGGGCCACCGCATACGCCGAGGAGAAGGGCTTCGGCCGCGCGCGCACCACGTTCCGTCTGCGCGACTGGCTGTTCTCCCGCCAGCGCTACTGGGGCGAGCCCTTCCCGATCGTCTACGACCCGGCTGCGCCCGAGGTGCCGATCCCACTGCCCCAGTCGATGCTGCCCGTGGACCTGCCGGAGGTCGCGGACTTCTCCCCCAAGACCTTCGATCCGATGGACGCGGACACCGAGCCGCAGACCCCGCTCTCCCGCGCCGCGGAGTGGGCAGAGGTCGAGCTGGACCTGGGCGAGGGCCCCAAGCGCTACCTGCGCGAGACGAACACGATGCCGCAGTGGGCCGGCTCCTCCTGGTATCACCTGCGCTACATCGACCCCACCGAGGACGAGGTCCTGGTGCGTGCGGAGAACGAGCAGTACTGGCTGGGCGCCCGCGAGGACGGCGGCGCGGGCGGGGTGGACCTGTACGTCGGCGGCGTGGAGCACGCGGTGCTGCATCTGCTGTACGCCCGGTTCTGGCACAAGGTGCTGTTCGATCGCGGGGACGTCTCCAGCCAGGAGCCGTTCCACCGACTGTTCAACCAGGGCTATATCCAGGCCTTCGCCTACACCGACTCCCGCGGCATGCACGTCCCGGCGGAGGAGGTCGTGGCCGAGGCGGACGGCTCCTTCACCTATCAGGGCGAGTCCGTCACCCAGGAGTACGGGAAGATGGGCAAGTCGCTGAAGAACGCGGTCGCCCCGGACGACATGTACGAGGAGTACGGCGCCGACACCTTGCGCGTGTACGAGATGTCGATGGGCCCGCTGGATCTGTCCCGGCCGTGGGAGACCCGGGCCGTGGTCGGCTCGCAGCGCTTCCTGCAGCGGCTGTGGCGCCTGGTGGTCGATGAGGAGACCGGTCGCCTGACCCTCTCCGACGAGCCGGCCGATCTCGCCACGAAGCAGGCGACCCACCGCGCCATCGACGGGGTCGCGCGCGACATGGAGCGGATGCACTTCAACACCGCGATCGCGAAGCTCATCGAGCTGGTGAACCAGCTGACCAAGCAGCTGACGTCGACCGGGTCCACACCCCGGGAGGCGGTCGAACCGCTGGTGCTGATGGTCGCGCCGCTGGCGCCGCACCTGGCCGAGGAGCTGTGGGCGCGGCTGGGGCACACCGGGAGCGTCTCCCGTGTCACCTACCCGGTCGCGGATCCGGAGCTGCTGAAGTCCGAGCGCGTCACCTGCGTGGTCCAGGTCAAGGGCAAGGTGCGCCATCGCATCGAGGTCGATCCGGAGATCTCCGAGGCCGATCTGGAGGCGGCGGTGATGGCCGAGGAGCGTGTGCAGGAGCTGCTGGAGGGCCAGACCGTCCGGAAGCTGATCATCCGGGCTCCGAAGATCGTCAACATCGTGGTCTGACCATGGCCTGACCGCACGACCGACACCTGCGGCCCCGGAGCTCCGTCGAGCTCCGGGGCCGCAGGCCGTCCGCACGCAGCAGGCAGGAGCTGGCCGACGGCCAGCACCCGGGATCCCTCGACGGGGACGCTTCCTCCACATCGCCGGTCCATCCACACTCAATGCTCCCGCACGACGGCGACGGGGGCGCGCTGTCTACGGTCGCGCCATGAACACTTTCTGGGGATGCGAGACCGAGCGCCTGACCGAGCTGTCCACCGTCTTCGACACCCGCGCTGTTCAGCTCCGGGCCCTGATCCTGCAGGCCAGGCTCGGCGTGCACGCCGTCGACTGGATCGGCCCGGACGCGGAGGAGCATCGCCGGTGCGCCGAGGACCTGGTCGAGACGGTGATCACCCTGATCGAGAGGCTCCGGAAGCTCGCGGAGCTGCTGGGGAGGGAGGCCGCGGAGCAGAACCTCTGCTCCCGGGCGGAAGAAGGCCCCGCCCGGGCAGGGGATCCGCTCGGCGTGCGCGCCACCCCGCCGTGGGTCCCCGATCCGGGCGAGCGCCTGCCGTCGCTGAGCGGACCGAGCGTGGAGGATCTGCTGCCCCGTCTCGGCGGCCCCCTCATGGCCGAGGACCCGTCCAGGATCGCGGAGCTCCTGCCGGATCTGCCAGACCTGCGGGACATCGGTCCGCTGATCGGCGGCCCCCTCATGGCCGAGCCCCCGCTGCGTCCGCATCCTGCCTCGAGACCACTGCCCGAGGGTGAGGACTTCGCCCTCGATCCCGAGATCCTGGCCGAGGCGGAGCATCAGCGCAATCTCGTGCTGGGAGGGATCCCAGGGGTCGGACTCGCTCAGACGATGATGAGCGCCCATGAGGCGGTCGGCGGCTTCTACGACCGGGTCGAGCTGACTCTCGAGGAGAGCGGGTACGGCGCGTTCACCCCGGTGGTGTCGCTGGCCCGCATCCCGCACGATGCCTCCGACGTGGTGCTCGGGGAGAATTCGGTGCTCGGTCAGACCCTCTCCGGCATCGACCGCGGCGTCGCCAATGCGATACAGACCGGAGGAGAGGTGTTCACCGCGGTCGGCGACGGTGACCTGGCCGGTGCCGTCCGTGCGACCGAGCGCGGGTCGTACCGTCACGCTGGGTCGGTGGCGGACATCCTGACGGCCACCCCGGTCCCCGCCGTCGCGGAGACCACCTCCGACCTGATCGGGACCAGCGCGGAGCTGACGGAGCCGATCAGCCCCGAGGCGGCCCAGACGCTGAGGACGGCGGAGCAGTCCGTCCGGGATCTCGGGCACGGCTGGGAGCAGGGCCAGGAGCGGCTCACCGATCCCGAGTTCTACTACGACCTGCGCCGGACGTACTTCCCGACGGGCTGGGACCCGCAGGCCTGACGCGGCGGCCGGGAGCACTGCACCCCCGGCCGCCCCTCCCTCACCTCGGTTCGCCCGCAGGTGCCTGTCCGTCGGCGGGCGCCTGCGGCGAGGCCCCCCTGTCCACACCGTTGCCGGTCTCCTCGTCGAGGACGTCCACGGTGAGGACCAGGCCCGGTCCCTCGTCCGCAGCCCGGACCCGCACCCGCTGACCGTCCTGCACCTCGCCGCGCAGGATCAGCCGGGCGAGGCCGTCGCCGATCTCCTTCTGCACCAGTCGCTTGAGCGGGCGCGCCCCGTACAGCGGATCGAAACCCTCCGCGGCGAGCCAGCGGGTGGCCGATTCGTCCACGTCCAAGGTGATGCGACGCTCGCGCAGCCGCTCGGAGACCTCCTGGACCTGCAGTGAGACGATGCTGCTCAGCTGCTCCCGATCCAGGGCTTCGAACATGACGATGTCGTCCAGGCGGTTGAGGAACTCCGGCTTGAACGACGCCCGCACCACCTGCATCACCCGGTCGTGCTTCTCCTGCTCGGTGAGCGTCTGGTCCTGCAGCGCGACGGCACCGAGGTTCGAGGTGAGGATGAAGATCGTGGAGCGGAAGTCCACGGTCCTCCCCTGCCCGTCGGTGAGCCGACCATCGTCGAGCACCTGCAGCAGCACATCGAAGACGTCCTGGTGCGCCTTCTCGATCTCATCGAGCAGCACCACCGAATACGGCCTGCGCCGCACGGCCTCGGTGAGCTGGCCGCCCTGGTCGTAGCCGACGTATCCCGGAGGCGCGCCGACCAGCCGAGAGACGGTGTGCTTCTCGCCGTACTCCGACATGTCGAGACGGATCATGGCCCGCTCGTCGTCGAAGAGGAACTCGGCCAGCGCCTTGGCGAGCTCGGTCTTGCCCACGCCCGTCGGCCCGAGGAACAGGAAGGAGCCGGTGGGCCGGTGCGGATCCGAGATCCCCGCCCGGGCACGGCGCACGGCGTCCGAGACCTCGGCGACCGCCCGCTGCTGACCGATCAGACGCCGACCGATGATCTCCTCCATCTGCAGGAGCTTCTCGGTCTCGCCCTGCAGCAGTCGGCCGGACGGGATCCCGGTCCAGGCCTCGACCACCTCGGCGATGTCATCGGGCCCGACGTGATCGGCGACCATCGGCCGCTGCTGCTCGCTGTGCTCGTCGGACTCCTGCTCCTCGGCGTCGTGCAGCTGCTCCTTGAGCGCCGGGATGTCCCCGTACAGGATCTTGGACGCGGCGGTCAGATCACCGTCACGCTGCGCACGATCAGCCTGCATGCGGAGCTGCTCGAGCTGCGCCTTGAGGTCGCCGACGAGGTTCAGCCCGGCCTTCTCCCGCTCCCAGCGCGCCGAGAGCTCGTCCATCTGCTCGGTCCGATCGGCCAGCTGCGAGCGCACGGACTCCAGCTGGGCGATGCTGCCCGGGTCCTCGCTGCCGGCGAGCGCGAGCTCCTCCATCTTCAGCCGGTCCACCTGGCGGCGCAGGATGTCCAGCTGCTCGGGCGAGGAGTCCAGCTCCATGCGCTGACGGGACGCCGCCTCGTCGACCAGGTCGATGGCCTTGTCCGGCAGCTGGCGGCCGGAGATGTAGCGGGAGGACAGAGCCGCGGCCGCCACCAGCGCGGCATCGGTGATGGTGACCTTGTGATGTGCCTCGTACTTGTCCTTGAGGCCACGCAGGATCGTCACCGTGTCCTCGACGCTGGGCTCCCCCACCAGCACCTGCTGGAAGCGTCGCTCGAGCGCGGGGTCCTTCTCGATGTTCTCGCGGTATTCGTCCAGGGTGGTCGCGCCCACCATCCGCAGTTCGCCGCGGGCGAGCATGGGCTTGAGCATGTTGCCGGCGTCCATCGAGCCGTCCCCGGTTCCGCCGGCTCCGACCACGGTGTGCAGCTCGTCGATGAAGGTGATGATCTGACCGTCGCTGGTGCGGATCTCGTCGAGGACGGCTTTCATGCGCTCCTCGAACTCGCCGCGGTACTTCGAGCCCGCGACCATCGAGGAGAGGTCGAGCGAGACCAGGCGCTTGCCCCGCAGCGAGTCCGGGACATCGCCGGCGATGATCCGCTGGGCCAGCCCTTCCACCACCGCGGTCTTGCCGACACCCGGCTCACCGATCAGCACGGGGTTGTTCTTGGTGCGGCGCGAGAGCACCTGCACCACGCGGCGGATCTCGCCGTCGCGGCCGATCACCGGGTCCAGCCGTCCCTCACGGGCCAGCTCGGTGAGGTCGACGCCGAACTTCTCGAGGCTCTGGAAGGAGCCCTCGGGGTTCTGGGAGTCCATCTGGGTCATGTGGTCATCTCCTGTGGTCAGTTCCTGGACGGCATCGCGCAGGGCTCTCGGCGTCGCGCCGGCCGCCGCGAGCAGCCGGGCGGCCGGGTCCTTGCCGAGTGCGATGCCGATCATCAGATGCTCGGTGGACAGGTAGGTGCGGTGGACGGCATCCGCCTCGCGTCGGGCCGCCTCGAGCGCGTCGAACCCGGTGCCGACGAAGGTGGGGGACGATCCGCCGCTGGCACGGGGCAGCGACTCGATGGCCTCGGCGCTGCGGCGGATCACATCGGCCGGATCCGCGCCGACCGACTCGAGGGCGGCGCGACCGATGCCGTCGGCCTGTCCGGCCAGCGCCCACAGCAGGTGGAGGGAGCTGATCTGCGGATTGCCGAGCTCGACGGCCCTCTCTGCGGCAGCGGTGACGGCCTCCTGTGAACGGGTGGTGAACTGGAACTCCACGGGGCTCCTCTCCTGAGTCGTCTGGGGTCGCGGACCTGAGCGCCACGACATCTGCTGATGAGAACGTCAGGCAAGTTGAGTCTATTCCACTCAACCTGGAGCAGAGCGCGACAGGTCTCGGCACGCCACCGCCCGCTTGTCCACATCCGGTCACCCACGACGTCCCGCTCGGCGATGAGGGGAGCGCACGCCTGTAGCATCGCACTGGCACCGCGAGGCACCGTCCGGGGGAACCGACGTCGGCCCCGTGCCTCCTTCCTCTCGTCCCCGCTGCCGTCGAAACCGAGGCCCTCATGACACAGCCCCCGACACCACCGCAGAACGGCCAGTACATGCCGAACGGTCGGCCGCGCCCCGGTGCTGCCCCCGACGGCTCGTCATTCCAGCCCCGGCCGCGCTACATCGACTACGGCAACCCGCGCGCGTACGACACCTCGGTGCGGCCCGCGTCGGGGCTCACCGCGGCCCGCTTCGCGCCCGCCCAGATCCAGCGCCCTGGTCAGGCCCAGCCCCAGTCTGCCTGGTCGACCCAGACCCGCCGGGTCCAGGAAGTCACGCTGGGTGCCGCCCGGCTGCCCACCGTGAGCATCGTGGTGTGGCTGACCGTCATCGTGCTCGGAGTCTGCCTGCTCCTGGTCCTGGGCTACTTCTTTCTCCAGTTCGTCACCAATTCGAGCTCGAACCCGGTGTGGTGGCCGGTCACCGCCTTCCTCGCCGCCTTCTCCCTGCTGATCATCGCCGGAATCATGGTCCTGGCGGACCGCTGGGATCCACAGCCGCTGCCCCTGCTGATCATCGCGGTGTTCTGGGGCGCAGCCATCGCCGTCGGCATCAGCTATGTGCTGAACACCCTGAACGGTCAGCTGGTCTTCATCGCCACGGGCAGCGAGGAGATCGCGAACTTCGCCGGTCTCGTCATCAGTGCGCCGCTGGTCGAGGAGACCTCCAAGGGGCTCGGTCTGCTGCTGCTGATGCTGCTGGCCCGCCGCTATTTCAACGGCCCGCTGGATGGTCTGATCTATGGCTCGCTGATCGGCGGCGGCTTCGCCTTCACCGAGAACATCATCTACTACACCCGGCAGC